>JAVHSB010000076.1:0-4804 GCA_036171955.1 Sideroxydans sp. | reverse complement strand
CCCTGTGCTGGGCCGGGTTGAGCGTAGTCATGTTCGCGCGCCCGCACCGGATTGACCGCATGCACAGCCAATAATTCCTGCACCCGTTTGCCGGTGGGCGTGGGGGTAAGCGGTGGCAGGTTGTCGCTGAAACGCATGGCACACCTCCTCTACTGGAGCATGCACACTATATCGGCATCCGGCGCATGAAATTCAGGGGAACTCTGAATAAATCCCACATGGCCTGAATGTCATTTCGGCGCCACGTCCGTCAGGCTGGTGTGCGCATCGTGCATCACGATGCGCGCGGCATACCAGATTCCCAGCAGATTGGCGGCGATCGCCACATATCCCACGTTCTGGTAGCCGACGATCTTTCCCGCGGAATCCTGGCTGATGATGAAGCCGGAGAGACTGGCCGCCAAGCCCATCGCCAGCGATTGCATGGTTGCGTTGAGCGACATGAATGTGCCGCGCAGCCTCGGTTGCGCCGCCGAGGTGATGATTGCCATAGCCGGGATGAAACGCCCCGACACGAGAATGAAGAACAGCGTGGTGCATACCAGCCACAGACCGAGTGAAGCCTGCTCGACCTGTGTCACCAGCAGGATGGGCAGCATCGCCAGGAATGCGATGAGCCGGTAGATCTCGACTTTGCCGTGCCTGTCGGCGAGATGGCCGATCAGCCGCGCCGTAAACAGGGTGGCCGCTCCGCCGGCCAGATAGATGTACGCGATGTCGTGCTGGCTGATGGCGATGTTGTTCACGGCATACACCGTGATGTACGGGATCACGGTAAAACCGGCAAAGATGAGCATCACCGACAAGGTCATGGCGCGCCAGTGGTTCGCGTCGCGCATCACCGCGAACAGTGCGGAGAACGGATGGCTGCGTTTTTCCTGGCTCAAGTGATGGCGCAGTTCCGGCAGAATGCGCGAGCCGACCAATGCGAACAGGCCGACCAGCACCACGATGAACACGAACGGCGCGCGCCAGTGAAACAGGCTGGCCAACCATAGTGACAGCGGCACGCCGGCAACAGTGGAGATCGAGAAGGCGGTCGCCACCGTGCCGCTGGCCTTGGCGCGCCGGGCGAACGGAATGGTGTCGCCGACGATGGTCTGCACCAGTGCGCCCAGCATCCCGCCGAAGGCGCCGGCCATGCAGCGGGCCGCGACCAGGGTGGCATAGCCGGGTGCCAGCGCGCAGGCCAGCGTGGCCAGACCAAACAGCAGCAGTATCGTCAGCAGCAGTTGTTTGCGCTCGAAGCGGTCCACGAAAGTCGCCGCAAGCAAGCCCGATCCGGCCGCGCTGAAACTGTATGAGGCAACCAGCAGGCCGAATTCATGCGTGGTAATACCCAGTTCGCTCATCAGCATCGGGCCGAGCGGCATCATGATCATGAAATCGAGCACATGGCTGAACTGGATGCCGGCCAGGGTCAGCAGCAAAGCTCGCTCGGAATGGGCAGGGGCAGTCATGCAGGCTTGCCCAGATGATCGATAAACTTTTGCAGTTCGGGAGCCAGCGGGGCGACGATGCGCAACGGTTCCTGCGTCAGCGGATGTTTGAATTCGATGCTGTGCGCATGCAGGAACATGCGCTTCAAACCCCGTTTCATCAGTTCCTTGTTGCGTGCGAAGTCGCCGTATTTGGCATCGCCGGCGATGGGAAATCCGAGATGAGAGAGGTGGACGCGGATCTGGTGGGTTCGTCCGGTCTTGAGCTCGGCTTCCAGCAGCGAGAAGCCCGGCCAATTCTTTTGCAGGTTGAAGATGGTGTGGGCCTGCTGTCCATCCTCGCGCACCATGACCCGCTTTTCACCTTGCGGCGTGTCAAATTTGTGCAGCGGGAGTTTCACGTGCTGGCGCGCGTTCAGCCATTCGCCCAGCACCAGCACCAGATAACGCTTGTCGCTGTTGCCCGCCCGCATGATCTCGTGCATGGCAGTCAGGGCGGAGCGTTTCTTGGCTACCAGCAGCACCCCCGAGGTTTCGCGATCGAGCCGGTGCACCAGTTCGAGGAATTTGGCCTGGGGTCGCGCCTGCCGCAGTTGCTCGATGACGCCAAAACTGACGCCGCTGCCGCCGTGCACCGCGGTGCCGGCCGGCTTGTTGATGGCGATGAGCGCTTCATCCTCAAACAGAACAGGAAATTCGGTGGCAGGAACGTACTCGGCCTCGGATTTTTCCGCGACGCGGATGGGTGGTATGCGCAATACATCGCCCGATTGCAGACGATAGGTCTGGTCGATACGCTTCTTGTTGACCCGCACCTCGCCACGCAGGATGCGGTAGATATGGCTTTTGGGCACGCCTTTCAGGTGGCGGAACAAGAAATTGTCGATGCGCTGACCTTCGCTGTTTTCGTCGATTTCGACCCAAGTTACGGATTCTTTGCTCAAACTGTTCATTTTGAATATACTCGCGCCTCGCGTGTGCGCCTTTGTCAAAACGGGATGTCCATTTTCTTTCCCCCGTCCAACCCAAGGCAGGCAATCAAGCCGCCTACGAAGCAGCCCCGCCCGGTTAATCTCACTCACCGGAAACAAGCAGTGATGGTAAATGATTTGCGCGCTCTAGGCACCAGCAGATAAATTTTAGTGTGTTGCCCCGACTATCAGGCAGCATGCAGATACGAACAAGCTAACAACGAGATCAAGCACTTGGCATATCGTCGGCATCACAACCCGAACATCCGCCCTCTCGCGCGCTAAACGGCGCGTAGCTTTGCCTTGCCCGTGTCAGAGCGCGGGAGAAAAAAATGAAACGCATGTTATTCAATGCGACGCAGCCGGAAGAACTCCGCGTCGCCATTGTGGATGGTCAGAAACTGGTTGACCTCGACATTGAAACCGCCGGCAAGGAATCACGCAAAAGCAACATCTACAAGGCCATCATCACCCGCATCGAGCCCAGCCTCGAAGCCTGTTTCGTCGAATATGGCGGCAACCGCCACGGTTTCCTCCCGTTCAAGGAAGTCTCCCAACAATACTATCAGTCCGGCGCCAACAGCCGCTCCTCCATCAAGGAAGCGCTGAAGGAAGGACAGGAACTTCTGGTGCAGGTCGAAAAGGACGAGCGCGGCAACAAGGGCGCGGCCCTCACCACTTACATCAGCCTGGCCGGTCGCTATGTGGTGCTGATGCCGAACAACCCGAATGGCGGCGGCGTGTCGCGCCGGATCGAAGGCGAAGACCGCAACGAATTGCGCGATGTACTAGGACAACTTGATGTGGCGCAGGGCATGAGCATCATCGCCCGCACCGCCGGCATCGGGCGCAATGCGGAAGAATTGCAGTGGGACCTGGATTATCTCAAGCAACTGTGGGATGCCATCGATGGCGCGGCAAAATCCGAAAAGGCCCCTTCCCTGATCTATCTGGAAAGCAGCCTGGTAGTGCGCGCCATCCGCGATTACTTCAATCCGGACATCGGCGAGATCCTGATCGATACCGACGACATCTTCGAGCAGGCGCAGGCTTTCATGGGCACGGTAATGCCGGACCATGTGAACCGGATCAAGCGTTACCACGACGACGTGCCGCTGTTCTCGCGCTTCCAGATCGAACACCAGATCGAATCGGCGCACGCCCGCCAGGTCGACCTGCCCTCCGGCGGTGCCATCGTCATCGACCATACCGAAGCGCTGACGGCCATCGACATCAACTCGGCGCGCGCGACGCGCGGCGGCGACATCGAGGACACCGCGCTCAACACCAATCTGGAAGCGGCCGACGAAATCGCGCGCCAGATGCGCCTGCGCGACCTCGGCGGACTGATCGTGATCGACTTCATCGACATGGAAGCAAGCAGAAATCAGCGCGCCGTGGAAGATCGTCTGCGCGATGCCCTGCACTTCGACCGCGCCCGCATCCAGACCGCCAAGATCTCGCGCTTCGGCCTGCTTGAATTGTCGCGCCAGCGTCTGGCCCCGAGTCTGGAAGAAGGCAATCACACCACCTGCCCGCGCTGCAACGGAATCGGCCACATCCGCGGCATCGAATCTTCCGCCCTGAACATCCTGCGGCTGATCCAGGAAGAAGCAATGAAGGAAAGCAGCGCTGCCATCCACGTGCAAGTGCCGGTGGATGTCGCCACTTTCCTGCTCAACGAGAAACGGGCCGATATCTCCCGGATTGAAAATCGCTTCAAGGTCAGGATCACCATGATCCCCAACACGCACATGGAAACGCCGCATTACAGCGTGACCCGTCTGCGCCTGGACGACATCACCTCCGACCACCTGCAAGCCAGCTACAAACTGGTCGCCGCGCCGGAAGAATCCGACGCAGCAGCCGCACAGGAGACCAAGGTTGCACAGCGGCCGCAGCCCGCCGTGCGCAATATCACTCCGGCCCAGCCGGCACCCAAGCATGCAGAAAAGGCGGAACAGAAAACATCCCTGCTGGGCAAACTGTTCGGCTGGATCAAATCTCTGGGTGGCGAAAGCAAAACCGAACAACCCGCAGCCGCCGGCACCCGCAAGGGCGGCAACCGCAACGCCCCCCGGCGCGACCGCAACGAACGCGGCGAACGCAGTGAAGGCGGCAACCGCCAGCGGCGCGAACGCGGCGAAGGCGGCAACAAACCTCGGCGCGACCGCAACGAAGCCCCGCGCGAGAATGTTGCCGAGCAAGGCAAGGCCCAACCCCGGAATGATCGTCAGCAACAACCGCGCCCGCCGCGTCCGGAAAAATCCGAGAGCAAACCCGTCCTGGAAGTCAGCCCGGCAAACGCGGCCGATCAGCAACAGGAAGGCGCGCCCTCTCGCGAGGGACGCAAACGCGGCCGCCGTGGTGGCCGGCGCGAGCGCGAACGGCGCG
>JAVHSB010000075.1:0-1046 GCA_036171955.1 Sideroxydans sp. | reverse complement strand
AGGTGCCGGCGACGCCGATGATGATCAGCGACATGACGCCGCTGGAGAAGAGTTCCTTCACGATGAGCTGGAAGCGGCGCCAGCCTAGGCCGGACTGCAACAGGGTCAGGGCGAGGAAGCGCGCGGCGACGCCGAGACGCCACACCGTATTCACCATGCGGTGCCCGATCGCGCGCACGGATTTGAGCAGGGCCATCAGGCGGTCACTCCAAGGTCGCGGGCGTAACTGTTCTGCCCGGCATAGTGGAAGGGGATGGGGCCGTCGATCTCGCCGTGCACGAACTGGTGCACGAAGGGGTCGGTCGAGGCGATGATCTGCTCCGGCGTGCCTTCCGCCTTGATCACGCCATCCGAGATGAAATAGACATAGTCCACGATCTTCAACGATTCCTGCACGTCGTGCGTGACGATGACCGAGGTCGAGCCGAGCGCGTCGTTCAGCTTGCGAATCAGTTGTCCCACCACCGAGAGCGAGATCGGGTCGAGTCCGGCAAAGGGTTCGTCATACAGGATTAGCATGGGGTCGAGCGCCACCGTGCGCGCCAGCGCGACCCGGCGCGCCATGCCGCCCGACAGTTCGGCCGGCATCAGCTCGTGCGTGCCGCGCAGGCCGACCGCGTGCAGTTTCATCATGACCAGGTCGCGGATCAATTCTTCCGGCAGGTTGGAGTGTTCGCGCAACTGGAAGGCCACGTTGTCATACACCGACATGTCGGTGAACAAAGCGCCGAACTGGAACAGCACGCCCATCTGGCAGCGCATCTCGTACAGTTCGCGCTCGCTCAACTCGTGGATGACCTTGCCGTCGATCTTCACCGCGCCGCGTGAGGGTTTGAGCGCGCCGCCGATCAGGCGGAACAGCGTGGTCTTGCCGCAGCCGCTGCCGCCGAGGATGGCGATCACCTTGCCCTTGCCGAAGGCCATGTTGATCCCCTTCAGGATTGGACGGCTGTCGTAGGCAAAATTGACATCCTTGATTTCAACCAGCGTCTCTGCGGACACATCAACCCCTGCAAAAAATGGTCGCGCATTGTATCACCGGGCGC
>JAVHSB010000074.1:0-1054 GCA_036171955.1 Sideroxydans sp. | reverse complement strand
ATCACTTCCACGATGTCCTCGTTGGACAGCGTGTTGGCGCCGGTCAGCTCGCTGCGCCCGACGCGACGGTTGAACTTCATGCGGCCCACTGCAGACAGGTCATAGCGCTCGTCATTGAAGAAGAGCCCGTTGAACAGCCCTTCCACCGCATCCTCGGTCGGCGGCTCGCCGGGACGCATCATGCGATAGATCGCCACGCGCGCGCTCCACTGGTCGGTGGTTTCGTCGGCACGCAGGGTCTGCGAAATGTAGGCGCCCTGATCCAGCTCGTTGGTGTACAGCGTATGGATCTTGGCAACGCCGGCCTGCTTCAGGTTTTCCAGCACGGTTTCGCTGATCTCGTCGTTGGCATTGGCGATGATCTCGCCGCTGTCCTTGTCGATCACGTTGTGCGCCAGCACGCGGCCGAGCAGGAAATCGTCGCCCACGGTCAGTTTTTCAATGCCGGCATCCTGCATTTCGCGGATGTGGCGCACGGTGATGCGCTTGTCCTTGGCCACGATGACCTTGCCGCCCTTGCCCTCGATATCGAAGCGCGCGATTTCACCACGCAGGCGCTCGGGCACCACCTCGAACTGGATGCCCTTCTTGCCGAAATGGAAAGTGTCGAACTGGAAGAACATCTCCAGCATCTGTTCCGGCGTGTAGCCCAGCGATTTCAGCAGGATGGTGGCCGGCAACTTGCGGCGGCGGTCAATGCGGAAATACACCAAGTCCTTGGCGTCGAATTCGAAATCCAGCCATGAGCCGCGATAGGGGATCACGCGCGCGGAGAACAACAGTTTGCCGGATGAGTGCGTTTTGCCGCGGTCATGCTCGAAGAACACGCCGGGCGAGCGGTGCAACTGCGACACGATGACGCGCTCGGTGCCGTTGATCACGAACGAACCGGTCATGGTCATGAGCGGGATTTCGCCCATGTAGACTTCCTGCTCCTTGATCTCCTTCACCGTCGGCTTGGAGGCTTCCCGGTCCATCAGGGTAAGCCGCACCTTGGCGCGCAGCGGCGCCGCGTAGGTGAGGCCGCGCTGCTGACATTCCTTGACATCGAACG
>JAVHSB010000073.1:0-4960 GCA_036171955.1 Sideroxydans sp. | reverse complement strand
GACGGCTTCGGCGCGCTCAAAGCCCTGTTGCCACCGCCGCCGCGCAGGGGACTTGTCCTCATCGACCCGCCTTACGAAGAAAAACAGGATTACCAGCGCGTGGTGACTGCGTTACAGGAAGGCTTGAAGCGCTTCGCCAACGGCGTCTACGCCGTATGGTATCCGCAGTTGCAGCGCAGCGAATCCGTGCAACTCCCAGAGAAGTTAAAACAGCTCCCGGTGAAGAGTTGGCTGCACGTTGCGTTGAGCGTGCAACTCCCTTCCGCTGACGGCTTCGGCATGCATGGCAGCGGCATTTTCGTGCTCAACCCGCCGTGGACACTGCACGCCACCTTGCAGCAAGTGATGCCCGTGTTGGCCGCGCGGCTGGGGCAGGATGGGCAGGGGAGTTTTGTGTTGGAACAACAGATGGTTTGAGGTAGAGTGTTACCAAGTAACACCTTTGTGTTTGGACTGGAGGAAATATGGCTGCCACCCCGCTGACTACTACCACACTCAAAATCGATCAAGGTATCAAGGAGCGCGTTAAACGATTGGCGGATGCACGCCATCGCACGCCTCACCGGGTCATGCTCGACGCCATCGGCGAGTATGTCGAGCGCGAGGAGAAGCGTGAGGCTTTCCGACAAGACGGAATTCGCGCGTGGGAAGAATACCAATCCACCGGTTTGCACGTGACGCATGAGGAAGCGGATGCATGGCTTGCTAAATTGGAACAAGGTAAGGACGAGGATCCGCCGGCATGTCACGTGTAGTGTGGTCGCCAGCCGCGCTGGCAGACATGCAACACGTCTATCGGTTTTTAGCCAGTAAAAATCTCCGGGCAGCACAGGAAGCAATCAAAGCGATACGCCAAAGTGTCGCCATCCTGGTGCAACACCCCGAAGCCGGTCGCCCCATAGCAGAAATGGAACCCGAATACAGGGAATGGCCAATAGCCTTTGGCAGCAGCGGCTACCTTATCCTGGACCGTTTCGATGGGCAATCCGCAATCATCCTTGCGTTACGACATCAACGGGAAGTTGGGTATTGAGATTCCTCAACACCGTGGTATCTGGACTGAAGGAAACAAGGCTGTCATCTTTCTTTTCCGTACAATAACAGGCAGCCATGATCGCCTACCTCATCCGCCGCATCCTCTACGCCATCCCCATCCTAATCGGGGTGAACCTGCTGACCTTTGCGCTGTTCTTCGTGGTGAATACCCCGGACGACATGGCGCGAATGCAACTTGGCGTGAAGCGCGTGACGCCTGAGGCCATCGACAAGTGGAAGCAGCAGCGGGGCTACGACAAGCCCTTGCTCGTCAATAGCGCGGCCGGCGGCACGGACAAGATCACCGACACGATCTTCTGGCAGAAGTCGGCCAGCATGTTCGCTTTCGATTTCGGCTATGCGGACGATGGCCGCAGCATCGGGCGCGAGATCGCCACGCGCATGGGGCCCAGCCTCGCCATCGCCTTGCCCACCTTTCTCATCGGTCTGGTGGTGTATGTCAGCTTTGCTTTGTTGATGACTCTGTTCCGCGCCACCGCGCTGGACATGGCGGGCGTGGCGCTGTGCGTGCTGCTGATGTCCATCTCGGGCCTGTTTTACATCATCGGCGGGCAGTTCCTGGTGAGCAAGCTGTGGCATCTGGTTCCCATCTCCGGCTACGCGGGCGGGGCGGACAGCTTCAAGTTCGTGGTGCTACCCATCCTCATCGGCGTGGTCGGCGGCGTCGGTTCGAGTAGCCGCTGGTATCGCACCATCTTCCTCGAAGAGATCGGCAAGGACTACGTGCGCACGGCGCGCGCCAAGGGCTTGTCCGAGTTGCGCGTGCTGTTCACCCATGTGCTGAAGAACGCGATGATCCCGATACTGACCGGTGTGGTGGTTGTCATTCCACTGCTGTTCATGGGGAGTTTACTCACCGAGTCGTTCTTCGGCATCCCCGGCCTCGGCAGTTACACCATCGACGCCATCAACGCGCAGGATTTCAGTGTGGTGCGCGCCATGGTTTTCCTCGGCTCGGTGCTGTACATCGCGGGGCTGATCCTGACCGATATTTCCTACACGGTGGTTGACCCGAGGGTGAGGTTGCAATGAACAAACCTTTCAATATCCGTCATTCCCGCACAGGTTTTGCAGGTCGGACTTTAGTCCGACAAGGCACTGCAAAAATCAACTTCGTCGGGTTAAAACCCGACCTACAAACTTCGCCGCCTCCTGTGGGTCGGGTTTCAACCCGACATGTCGGACTGAAGTCCGACCTACATTGCGGGAGGCGCGATTGAACTTCATGCCCGTCATCCTTTGGAGCGACGCGCTGGTATTCCTGCTCATGGGGGCGTGCATCGTTGCAACCGTTTATGTGCGCAAGCGCGAGCATCTGCTGCTGCCGTGGCGGCGCGTGGCCCGGAGCAATGTGGCGATGGTGTCGCTGCTGTTGCTTTCGCTTTTCCTTGCAGTCGGCTTGCTCGATACGCTGCACTTCCGCATGGCTTTGCCTCAAACGAACGGCGGCGAAAAGGTTTATTCGCCCGAAGTGTTGAGCGTGTTCGACACGCTGGTGGAGCCGCTGCGCACGCAGACAGAGAAAACCTATTCCGCGCCGTTCGCCTTGTATCTGTATGCCAGAGAAAGCATGAACGATGCGCAGGGCAGTGTGGTGCGAGCCTATCCCAGGCTGCAATTCGGCGGTGCGCATCTGGCCGATGCATCGCAGCGCGCTGCGGATGTGGCGAAACGCGCGGTCGCGGGGATGTTGGCCGGGGCGCTGGTCGGGCTGCTGCTGGCATGGTCACTGCGGCAGCATTTGCAACAACGCGCAGTTCAGGTGACGCTGGTCGCGCTGGCCGCGTTCATTGGCGCACTGGTGGGTCTTGCCGCCGCCTATCACGTTCTGGGGACGGACAAGGTAGGTCAGGATGTGCTGTATCTCTCGCTGAAAAGCATACGCACCGGTCTCATCATCGGCACGCTGACCACGCTGGTGACGCTGCCGCTGGCCTTGTTCCTCGGCGTGGCGGCAGGCTATTTCAGGGGATGGGTGGACGATGTCATCCAGTATGTCTACACCGTGCTCAGCTCCATCCCCAGCGTGCTGCTGATCGCGGCAGCGGTGCTGATCATGCAAGTGACTATCGATACGAATCCCGAATGGTTCGATACCTCGGCTGCGCGCGCCGACCTGCGGCTGGTCGCGCTGTGTCTGATCCTGGGGCTGACCAGCTGGACCGGTCTGTGCCGGTTGTTGCGCGGCGAGACGCTGAAGCTGCGCGAGATGGAATACATCCAGGCGGCGCAGGCGTTCGGCGTTTCGTCGATGCGCATCCTGTCGCGCCACATCATGCCCAACGTGATGCACATCATCCTCATCGCGCTGGTGATGGACTTCTCCGCATTGGTGCTGGCCGAAGCGGTGCTGTCCTACGTCGGTGTCGGGGTCGATCCCTCGATGATCTCGTTCGGCACCATGATCAACGGTGCGCGCCTGGAGATGGGGCGCGAGCCGATGGTGTGGTGGGCACTCGCCGCCGCTTTTGTTTTCATGCTGGTGCTGGTGCTGGCGGCGAACTTGTTTGCCGACGCGGTGCGGGATGCGTTCGATCCCCGACTGAACCGCAGCGCGACCTGATCTTTCAGGCGATGCGGCAGGCTTGCTCGAAACTCAGGCGCGGATTGCGCGGATACACGCCCGCGGGATCGCCGTAGCCGAGGTTGCACAGGAAGTTCGATTTCACCTGCGTGCCGGCAAAGAACAGCTCATCGACCTGTCTGTTGTCGAAACCGGACATCGGGCCGCAATCGAGGCCGAGCGCGCGCGCGGCCACAATCAGATACGCGCCCTGCAGCGTGCCGTTGCGGAAGGCATTGGTGAAAGCCGTCTGCTCATCCTTGTTGAACCAGCTTGCGGCGTCCGGCGCGTTCGGGAAAAGTTTGGCCAGATGATCGTAGAAGCGCAGGTCGTAGCCGATGATGGCGGTGACCGGAGCGGCCAGGGTCTTGGCGCGGTTGCCTTCCATCAGCGCGGGCATCAGCTTCTGCTTTGCCGCCTGCGATTTGACGAACACGATGCGAGCCGGACTGTTGTTGGCCGAGGTCGGTCCCATGCGCAGCAAGCCGTAGAGCTGATGCAGCAACTCGTCCGCCACCGGCTTGTCCTGCCAGGCATTGTGCGTATGGGCTTCGAGAAAGAGCTGGTTCAGGGCGGGTTGGGCCAGTGGTGGGTGCGACATGATGGTGTCTCCTTCGGGATCTGTGGTTGCGGGAGTGTACGGCACCCCCTTTGGGGTAGTTGACTATATCACTCAAGTAAGGTTGAATGCGCACACTTTAACAATCCTGAAAGGTGTTGAACATGCAAATCCCCGCACGCGACGGCGACGGTTATCTCGTCGATATGAGTGAATGGACCGAGGAAATCGGCCGTGCCATGGCCGCAGCCGACGGCTATGAGCTGAACGACAAGAAGTGGCAGCAGATCCTGAAGGCGCGCGAGTATTTCGAAGAATTCGCCTCGGTGCCGCCGATCCGCAAATTCGCCAAGTACATCGAGGAAGACCAGAAAGAGGTGTTCGACCTGTGGATGACCGGCCCGATGAAGCCGATCACCAAATACGGCGGCATGCCCAAGCCGACCGGGTGCGTTTGAAGGTCGCGCAATGAAGACGACGCCGCAGAATGTTGAGGATTTCATCCGGCAGGGACTGCCGTGCGAGTACATCCGCGTCGAAGGCGACGGACGCCATTTCGATGCGGTCATCGTGAGCCGCGAATTCGAGGGCAAGGGCTTGTTGCAGCAGCACAAGCTGGTGTACGGGGTGTTGGGCAACAGGATGGAACGGATCCACGCCCTGTCGATGAAAACGCTGACGCCCGCGCAATGGGACAAGCAAGGGTAACTACCGGAGAAGAACATGGACGAGAAAGCAATCGCACTGGACAAGATACACAAGACGGTCACCGGCAATCCGGT
>JAVHSB010000072.1:0-1064 GCA_036171955.1 Sideroxydans sp. | reverse complement strand
CCCGCAATGCCACTCATGGCATCGACGACTTCGCCCTGCGCCACACCACGCAAAAAGTCGATCAGCGGGCCGTGACTGTATTCGGAGGCGCGCGCCAAACGTGCCACCCAGAATTTGGCACGTTCCGCCGCGCGCTGCTTCTCGCCCTGATTCAGCAGGATGATGATCTCCAGATGCGAAAGAGAGGGATCGTTCGGTACCAGCCGCTGCAAGTCCTGGAACAACGCCCACGCGTCGGCATACTCGTGATGGTCGGCCAGAATGCAGCAGCGGCGCTGCATTGCGGCGGCGCGCAACCGCTTGTTGGGGGCGATGCTGCCAAGTTCAAGTAGCCTCTTCTTCTTCAGCGGATTGCCCAGTACGTCATAGCAATCGAGCAGGCAATCGAACGCCCCCTCCGCACGCTCGTCCAGCTTTGTCATATCCTTGAACAAGCCTTCCAGTAGCTTGGCTGCATTCTGCGTGCGTCGCACCTTCATCCACTCGCGGGCGGCATGCTCCAACTCTTCCGGCGAAAGATAGTCATAAGGCAAATCTGTGCGTTGCTTTCCGGTCAGTGCATCCAGCACATAGGGCAACAAGCTCAAGTTGGGGATCAGATCCGCCTCGCCCTCCACGCGCAAACAACATTGCTTGTACTTCTTCCCAGAACCGCAGATGCAAGGCGCATTGCGCTCAGGCTTGGGCAACGGTTGCGGCCGGAAATGATTGCCCGGCAACGCCGTCCGATTCCAGATATAGCGCGCGAACATAGGTTTGAAGCTGCGCAGTGCGTCCGGATTGTCGCTGAACGGGACAAAGAAATTGGGCGCGAGCGATTCTGCATAGGACTGAAACCACTGCTGAAATGCAAGCGGGTCTTCCGTTCTCAAAATCTCCCCAACACAGCGTTGCAGCAAGAAATCAAGATCGTCGTCGGCTAAAGAGGAAGGCATACGAATCGGGGGATAAAGTTGACAGGACACCCATTATAAAGGCTTTGTTAGCCGTTCTAGTTGGGACAACCATGCCAAAGCATCGTCACGTGAATTGCCGCACATCTCCATTGAGGGTTGCAACCCCGC
>JAVHSB010000071.1:0-5012 GCA_036171955.1 Sideroxydans sp. | reverse complement strand
GAAGTCGTGCGCGACCGCAACGACAACTGCATCATCATCTGCTCCATCGAGAACCTCGACCCGATGGGGGTGCACACCGGCGACTCCATCACCGTCGCGCCGGCGCAGACGCTGACCGACAAGGAATACCAGATCATGCGCGATGCCAGTCTGGCGGTACTGCGCGAGATCGGCGTGGAGACCGGCGGCTCCAACGTGCAGTTCTCCATCAATCCGGAGGACGGCCGCATGGTGGTGATCGAGATGAACCCGCGCGTGTCGCGTTCCTCGGCACTGGCGTCCAAGGCGACCGGTTTCCCCATCGCCAAGGTGGCGGCCAAGCTGGCCGTGGGTTACACGCTGGACGAGCTGAAGAACGACATCACGGGCGGCGCGACCCCGGCCTCGTTTGAGCCGACCATCGATTACGTCGTCACCAAAATTCCAAGATTTGCCTTCGAGAAGTTCCCGCAGGCCAACGACCGCCTGACCACGCAGATGAAATCCGTGGGCGAGGTGATGGCCATCGGACGCACCTTCCAGGAGTCGTTCCAGAAAGCCTTGCGCGGCCTGGAAGTCGGCGTGAACGGCCTGGACAGCAAATACGACGACCGTGCAGCGATCGTGTCCGAACTGGGTAATCCGGGCCCCGACCGTATCTGGGCGGTGGGCGACGCGTTCCGCTTGGGGTTGAGCGTCGAGGAGGTGTTCAACGTCAGCAAGATCGACCCGTGGTTTCTGGTGCAGATCGCCGACATCATCCGTCAGGAAAGCGAGTTGCAGGCGCGTACGCTGGAAAGTCTGGATGCCAACCATCTGCGTGCGCTGAAGCGCTGCGGTTTTGCCGATGCGCGGCTGGCGGTGTTGCTGGATACCGACGAGGCTGCGGTACGCGCCTATCGCCATGCCCTGGGCATCCACCCGGTGTTCAAGCGCGTCGATACCTGCGCCGCCGAATTCGCCACCAATACTGCCTATATGTATTCGACCTACGAGGAAGAGTGCGAGGCGCAGCCGACCGAACGCAAAAAGATCATGGTGCTGGGTGGCGGCCCGAACCGCATCGGTCAGGGCATCGAGTTCGACTATTGCTGCGTGCATGCCGCGCTGGCGATGCGCGAGGATGGTTACGAAACCATCATGCTCAACTGCAACCCGGAGACGGTCTCGACCGACTACGACACCTCGGACCGCCTGTACTTCGAGCCGCTGACGCTGGAAGACGTGCTGGAAGTGATCGCGGTCGAACATCCCGTCGGCGTGATCGTGCAGTACGGCGGTCAGACTCCTTTGAAGCTGGCTCATGGCCTGGCGAAAAACGGCGTTCCCATCATCGGTACCACGCCGGATATGATCGATATGGCCGAAGACCGTGCGCGCTTCCAGGCCATGCTGCGCGAACTGAATTTGAAACAACCGCCCAACCGCACCGCCAGCAATGTGGCCGATGCCGTTGCCGGTGCCGCCGAGATCGGCTACCCGCTGGTGATGCGCCCGTCCAATGTGCTGGGCGGCCGCGGCATGGAGATCATCCACGCCCAGGCGGACCTCGAACGTTATATGCGCGATGCGGAGGAGTTGGCCAAAACCTGGCCCGAGCGCATGCCGATCCTGCTCGACCGTTTCCTCAACGATGCGATCGAAGTCGATGTGGATGCGGTGTCCGACGGCCGGCAAGTCATTATCGGCGGCATCATGGAACACATCGAACAGGCCGGCGTTCACTCCGGCGACTCGGCCTGCTCGCTGCCGCCCTATTCGCTTTCGCCCGCGATGCAGGACGAACTGCGCCGGCAGACGGTGGCGATGGCCGAACAACTTAACGTGGTCGGCCTGATGAACGTGCAGTTCGCCATCCAGGGCGAGACGGTGTTTGTGCTCGAAGTAAACCCGCGCGCTTCGCGCACCGTGCCTTTTGTGTCGAAGGCGAGCGGCGTGGCGCTGGCAAAAATTGCCGCGCGTTGCATGGCGGGCCAATCACTGGCCGCGCAGGGAATCGTCGGAGAAACCGTGCCGGCCTATTTCTCGGTGAAAGAGGCGGTGTTCCCGTTCATAAAATTCCCCGGGGTTGATACCATTCTCGGGCCGGAGATGAAATCCACCGGCGAGGTGATGGGGGTCGGCGCAACCTTTGCCGAAGCTTTCGTCAAATCGCAGCTTGCTGCCAGCGTCAAGTTGCCGAAGAGCGGCAAGGTCTTCATCAGCGTGCGCGAAGAGGACAAGGCCGGGGCAGCCGAAGTCGCGCGCTCCCTGAAGGAGCTGGGGTTTACCATTCTGGCGACGCGCGGCACGGCAGCCGCCATCGCCGCTTCAGGCGTGGAAGTGGTTGTGGTGAACAAGGTGGCGGAAGGCCGTCCGCATATCGTGGACATGATCAAGAATGGCGAGGTCAGTCTGATCATCAACACTGTGGACAGCAAGCCTTCGGTGATGAAGGATTCGTATTCCATCCGGCACGCTGCACTGCAAGGGCGCGTCACCTATTACACCACGCTGGCCGGCGCACGCGCAGCCTGCCTGGGGATGCAGCACCTGCCCGAATTGCAGGTGTATGACGTGCAGTCGTTGCATGCCCTTTTTCAACAAGGAAGCAAGTTATGAGCAAAATCCCATTGACGGTGATCGGCGCAGAGACTTTGCGCAAGGAACTGCATCGCCTGAAAACCGTGGAAAGACCGGCCGTGATCAATGCGATCGCCGAGGCGCGCGCGCAGGGCGACTTGTCCGAAAATGCCGAATATGAAGCCGCCAAGGAAAAGCAGTCGTTCGTCGAGGGGCGCATTGTCGAGCTGGAATTCAAACTGGGCAGCGCGCTGATCATCGACCCGAAAACGCTGAATGCGGGTGGCCGCTGCGTGTTTGGCGCGACCGTGGTGCTGGAAGATGTGAACAACGGCGATGTCGTGACTTACCAGATCGTCGGGGATGACGAGGCCGATATCAAGCATCGCAAGATATCCATCAGTTCACCGATCGCCAGGGCGCTGATTGGCAAGTCGGAAGGCGACATCGCCGAAGTGCAGGCACCGGGCGGGGTGCGCGAGTACGAAGTGGTGGAAGTTCAATACATTTGAACTTCTTTTGGCCACAGCGCACCTGGAGGCTACAGAGAAAAGCAGCCGCCTCTGGCAGTGACGATCTTCTCTGTGATTTCTGTGGCTGATTTAATCAGGTCTTGCTGCCCAACTGTTTCTTGTTGAGTGTTTTGCCCGAGCGTTTCCTGGGCGCTTTGGCGATGGGAACGGCAAGCGGGCGATAGATCACCAGTATCTTGCCGATGTGTTGCACAGGCCCTGCCTTCACGATTTCGCAGATCTCGGTCATCATGGCGTCGCGTGCTGCGCGGTCGTCATTCATCACACGCACCTTGAGCAGGTCGTGACTTTTCAAGGAACGTTCGATCTCGTCCAGCACAGCCGGCGTCAGGCCGGCGTTGCCAATGATGACGACGGGTTTCAGGGCGTGGGCGCGACCTTTGAGTTCAAGGCGCTGCGATACAGAAAGATTCAACATATTGACCTTATTCGATTAAGGCGCGGATTCTAAACGATGAAGGCTTCCAAAACCAGCAAACAATGGATGCGCGAGCATGTGAACGACCCCTATGTGCAAATGGCGCAGAAAGCGGGTTATCGCGCCCGCGCAGCTTACAAGCTGCTGGAACTGGATGAACGCGACCATCTGATCAAGCCGGGAATGGTTGTCGTTGATCTGGGCGCCGCCCCCGGCAGCTGGTGTCAGGTGGTGGCGCAGAAGCTGGGGGAGCACGGGCGCATCATCGCGCTTGATCTGCTACCCCTGCAGCCCATGCCGCGCGTGGAATTCATCCAGGGCGATTTCCGCGACGACAAAGTGCTGGCGCAACTTGAAGTTCAGTTGCAGGGACGCCCGATCGACCTTGTGATTTCCGATATGGCCCCCAATATGAGCGGCGTGAGTTCGGCCGACCAAGCGCGAGCCATGTATCTGGCGGAACTTGCACTGGATTTTGCCGTCAATCGGCTCGTGGCCGGCGGGAATTTTGCGGTCAAGGTGTTTCAGGGGGCGGGCTTCGAAGCTTACCTGAAGTCGATGCGCGACCATTTTTCCAAAGTGGTCGCGCGCAAGCCGAAGGCCTCGCGTGACCGCAGCAGCGAACAGTATCTGGTGGGGCTTGGCAAACTTGAGAAATAAACCCGGACAGTGTCTAATGACTGTTCGTTTTTCGCTCATTCATGAGGAGCAAGTGTGAATAATCTGTTCAAGAGTATCGGAATATGGCTGGTTGTGGCGATGGTGCTGATGACCGTCTTCAATCAGTTCAACGCCCGTCAGCAAGCGACGGCGCAATTGCAGCTGGATTATTCGCAGTTCCTCGAGGCGGTGCGCTCGGGCCAGATCGACAAGGTGACGATCGAAGGCCGCACGCTCAAGGCGGTAACGACGGATGGCAAGCGCGTCAGCAGTTTTGCGCCGAGCGACATCTGGCTGGTGTCCGATCTGCTCAAGTACGGAGTCAAGGTCGAAGCGAAGCCTGAAGAGGAGCAGGGCTTCTTTACCCAGGTGTTCATCTCCTGGTTCCCCATGCTGCTGTTGATCGGCGTGTGGGTCTTTTTCATGCGCCAGATGCAGGGCGGCGGCAAGGGCGGAGCGTTCTCGTTCGGCAAGAGCAAGGCGCGCATGCTGGATGAGAACAAGGAGCGGTTCACGTTCGCCGATGTGGCCGGCTGCGACGAAGCCAAAGAGGAAGTGTCAGAACTGGTGGATTTCCTGCGCGATCCTTCCAAGTTCCAGAATCTGGGCGGTCGCATTCCGCGCGGCGTGCTGATGGTGGGCAGTCCCGGCACCGGCAAGACACTGCTGGCCAAGGCCATTGCGGGCGAGGCCAAGGTGCCGTTCTTTTCCATCTCCGGTTCCGATTTTGTCGAGATGTTCGTCGGCGTCGGTGCGGCGCGCGTGCGCGACATGTTCGAACAGGCCAAGAAACACTCTCCCTGCATCATTTTCATCGACGAGATCGATGCGGTGGGGCGCCAGCGCGGTGCCGGACTGGG
>JAVHSB010000070.1:0-5039 GCA_036171955.1 Sideroxydans sp. | reverse complement strand
GTCAGCCATTGCTCGAGCAGGCTGCGCTGATCGCGGTCGGCCGCGACCAGCAGTATGCGCAGCTTGTAATCATGCGGGCTGAGCGCATACGGCAGGCTGCCATCCGGCGGCAAGGCGTCCTCTTTTGCCGCGAACAGCGGGGCCAGATCAGGCAGATGTAGGCCGCCCATGCCGAGCAGGCTCACCCATTGCTGCACTTCGCGCGCGCACGTTGCCGTCAGCTCCAGCAGCGCGCTTTCCTCGATCGCCAGTTCCGCCGCGGCCCGGCGCACGATGCCGATCTGGCGCGGCCGCTGCGCATCCTGTACCAGCCAGACATCCGCCAGCAGCGCGGCCAGGTTGAGGGTGCGCAGCAAACGCCATTCGCGCGTGCCTTCCGCCACCTTGCTCGCCTGCGGTGTGCGGAAGTCGCGCACCAGGTTCTGAAACATCACGGGGAAATGCATGTCGGCCAGCAGCGCGGCAGAGACCTCCGCATGCTCAAACCCGAATTGCGCGCGCTCCAGTTCGCGCAGGCGGGGTTCATCCTCGCCCGCCTGCAGCAGGGAGCTGAATTCGTGCGGATAAACGGTTGCCAGCGCCAGTTGGCCGATCTGCCCGAGCAGGCCGAGCACGAAGATCTCCTCCGCCGCCATCAACCGGGCCAGCTGCGCCAGATGGCGCGCGGCAATGGCGGTCAGCAGGGAGTGATACCAGAAACCGGCATAGTCGAAGCGCTCGCAGGGGCCATGCCGGTAGTCGGCAACCAGGCCGATGCCCAGCACGAGCTGGCGCAGGGCGCGCATGCCAAGCACGGTGACCGCATCATGGATGGTCACCACCGGACGCGCCACATTGCCCAGCAACACATTCGCCGCTTTGACCACGCGCTGGCTCAAGGCGGGATCGGCGCCGATCATGCGCACCAGGTCGTGGTTGGTCACGTCGTCCTGTTGCGTCAGCTCGATGACTTGCATCGCCACGCCCTTGGGCGTGGGCAAATGACCGCCCGCCTTCAGCTTGTCCAGGATTTGCTGCTGGGTGTAGGACAATTTCTCTCCTTTTTGACCGGACTTCAGCGTAGCGTTTCCAGCCGCATTTCGCTTATATGCTTATAGCCCGACTGCGGTTGAAGCACCTTTGGAAGGGGAGCATAATCCGCCCCTCTTTTGCACCTTATCGGCACATTTTCACGATGTCTGAATATTTTTTGATCGTGATCGGCACGGTGTTCGTCAACAACATCGTGATGGTCAAGATTTTGGGGCTGTGCCCGTTCATGGGCGTTTCCAGAAAACTGGAGACCTCGCTCAGCATGGGTGCCGCCACCACGTTTGTGCTGACCATCGCTTCCGGCTCCAGCTATCTGGTCAACCATTACCTGCTCGGCCCCGATCTGGCCTATCTCACCACGCTCTCTTTCATCGTGGTGATCGCTGCGATTGTGCAATTCACCGAGATGGCGATCAAGAAGACCAGCCCCGTGCTGTACCAGGTGTTGGGCATCTACCTGCCGCTGATCACCACCAACTGCGCGGTGCTCGGCATCCCGCTGCTCAACGTGCAGGCGAAGCATGATTTCATCGAGTCGCTGCTGTTCGGCTTCGGCGGCGCGGTCGGCTTCACCCTGGCGATGGTGCTTTTCGCCGGCATCCGCGAGCGGCTGGAAGGCGCGGACGTGCCGGTGATCTTCCGCGGCACCGCCATCGCCATGGTGACCGCGGGGTTGATGAGTCTGGCCTTCATGGGTTTCTCGGGTCTGGTGAAATGATCTCTGCATTGTGGGTGATGATCGCCATCGCGCTGGTGCTTGGCGTTGTGCTCGGTTATTCCGCGATCCGCTTCCGCGTCGAAGGCAACCCGCTGGTGGAAAAGATCGACGCCGTGCTGCCGCAGACGCAATGCGGCCAATGCGGCTATCCCGGCTGCAAACCTTATGCCGAAGCGATCGCCAAGGGCGAGGCAGACATCAATCTGTGCCCGCCGGGCGGCGAGGAAGGCATCCACAAGCTGGCGGAACTGCTCGGGGTCGAGCCGAAGCCGTTCGGCGCCGACCGCCAACCCCGGGCCAAGGCCGTCGCCTTCATCGACGAGAACACCTGCATCGGCTGCACCCTGTGCATCCAGGCCTGCCCGGTGGATGCGATCGCCGGTGCGGCCAAGCAGATGCACACCATCATCGCGGCCGAATGCACGGGATGCGTACTCTGCGTGGCGCCTTGCCCGGTGGATTGCATCAGCATGCAGCCGATCCCCGAAAAACCGGCCACCTGGAAATGGAAATATCCCGTCATCCCGTTGAAGGCACAGGCATGAGGCAGCTCTTCACCTTTCATGGCGGCATCCACCCGCCGGGCAACAAGGCGCAATCCACACAACTGCCGATCGCGCGCGCACCGCTGCCGCAAGAACTGGTCATTCCGCTGCGCCAACATGCGGGCGAACCGGCCAAGCCGGTGGTGCAGGTCGGCGAGCGCGTCCTGAAGGGCCAGGTGATAGGCGCCCCTGTCGGCGGATTCTCGGCCACCATCCACGCCCCGACTTCCGGCACTATCAGTGCCATCAAGCTGCAAACCGTGGCCCATCCCTCCGCCCTGCCCGAACTGTGCATCAGCCTGCGCCCGGACGGCAGGGAAGAATGGACGGACCGGCATCCTGTGGATCACCGCGCACTGTCGAACGCGGAACTGCAAGCCCATTTGCGCGCGCAGGGTATTGTCGGCCTCGGCGGCGCGGCCTTCCCCAGCGACATGAAATTGCGCCATTCGTTGCCGGTCGAAACCCTGATCCTCAACGGTGCCGAATGCGAACCTTGGATCACGTGCGACGACATGCTGATGCGCGAACGCGCGGCGGAAATCGTGCGCGGCGCGGAAATCCTGCAGCATGCGCTGGCCGCAAAGGAAGTGCTGTTCGGCATTGAGGACAACAAAGCGGAAGCCATCGCCGCCATGCGCCAGGCCATACAGGCAGGCAGTCTGCCTTTCGAGGTCGTGGTGATTCCCACGCTGTATCCCAGCGGCAGCGCCAAGCAATTGATCCGCATCCTGACCGGGCGCGAAGTACCATCCGGCAAATTGCCGACCGACATCGGCGTGCAATGTTTCAACACGGGCACGGCTTGCAGCATCAAGCGCGCCTGCGACGACGGCGAGCCGCTGATCGAGCGCGTGGTCACGGTGACCGGCAATGTCGCGCAACCGCGCAACTACGAAGCGCTGATCGGCACCCGCTTTGCCGATCTGGTCGCCTTGAGCGGCGCCCTGCCCGGCACCAATCGCTACCTCATGGGCGGGCCGATGATGGGACTGGAATTGCCCGCCGCCAACGTGCCGCTGGTCAAGGCCAGCAACTGCATCATCGCCGCCAGCGACGCACTGTTCCCGCCAAAGCCGGCGGTTCTGCCCTGCATCCGCTGCACGCGCTGCGCGCAGGCATGTCCGGCCGAACTGCAACCGCAGGACCTTTACTGGTTTGCCCAGTCGAACAATTTCGGCAAGGCACAGGAGTGGAACCTGTTCGATTGCATCGAGTGCGGTGCCTGCGCCTACGTCTGTCCCAGCAGCATCCCGCTGGTGCATTACTACCGTTATGCCAAGAGCGAGATCCGGGCGCGCGACCAGGAGAAACGCGCCGCCGACATGGCGCGCCAGCGCCACGAGTTCCACCAGTTCCGCGTCGAACGCGAGAAACAGGAAAAGGCCGATCGCCTGGCACAAAAAGAGCGCGAGACTGCGGCAAAAGCCACGGCGACAAGCACACCGCAGGCCGAACCCTCCGTCGACGATACCCAGCAACTGCGCATAAATGAGGCCATCGCGCGCGCCAAGGCGCAGGCCGCTGCCGCGCACCCGAAGAATACCGACCATCTGACGCCGGAGCAGCAGGCCGAGATCAGCGCAGTCGATGCCCGGCGCACGCAGCTCCAGCAGATCGCCGCGCACTCGGGCGCGGACGACGAGCCGCCCAAACAGAGTTGAGGAAAACCCATACCATGCCGTCATCCCCCTTCATCGCGCGTCCGCTTGCAGTCAACCAGATCATGCTGCGTGTGCTGCTGGCATTGCTGCCCGGCATCGCCCTGTATGTTTGGTATTTCGGCCCGGCCATCCTGCTTTCCATCGCGCTTGCTTCCGCCACCGCGCTGCTGACCGAGGCGGCCATGCTGAAAATGCGCGGCCGCCCGTTGCGCCCATTTCTTTCCGACAACAGCGCGCTGCTGACCTCCTGGCTGCTGGCGCTTTCGATCCCGCCGCTGGCGCCGTGGTGGCTGATCGTCACCGGCACGGCTTTTGCGATCGCCGTCGCCAAGCAACTGTATGGCGGCCTCGGCAACAACCCCTTCAATCCGGCGATGATCGGCTATGCGGTGCTGATCATTTCCTTCCCGCACGAAATGACGCACTGGATTTCGCCGCAGGCCCTGGGCGGCGCCCATCTGTCATTTGCCGAGCAGCTCGGTTTTGTCTTCCACCATACGCTGCCCTCCGGCTTGACCCTGGATGCGATCACCATGTCCACCCCGCTCGATACGCTGAAGACACAGTTGCATCTCGGCCTTACCGTGCAGGATGCGCGCCAGCTGCCGATCTACGGCAGGCTGGCCGGGCAGGGCAGCGAAATGGTGGCGGCCGGCTTCGTCGCGGGCGGACTTTATCTGCTCTATGCGCGCATCATTTCCTGGCATATCCCGCTGGCTTTCCTCGCCACCCTGTTCGCCGTCGCCGGCATTTTCAATCTCGCCGATCCCGCGCACTTCGCGCCGCCGTTGTTCCACTGGTTCTCCGGCGCGGCCATGATCGGCGCGTTCTTCATCCTGACCGACCCGGTCAGCTCGCCCACCACCGCCCGGGGCAAGATCATCTTCGCCAGCAGCGCGGCGCTGATCGCCTATCTGATCCGCGTCTTCGGCGGCTTCCCTGACGGCATCGCGTTTGCCACGATCCTGATGAACATGTGCGTGCCGATTATCGACGCCTATACCCGCCCCCGCGTGTTCGGACAGAAGGGAGGGCGCGAATGAAACGCATCGTCCGCTCCACGCTGCAAACCGCCGTCAA
>JAVHSB010000069.1:0-5069 GCA_036171955.1 Sideroxydans sp. | reverse complement strand
TTTGGCTGGCGGCTGGATCCGTTCACCGGCAAGAACGCGCTGCATGAAGGCGTCGATTACATGGTGCCTGCGGGAACGCCGATCCTTGCCTCGGCCGGCGGGGTGGTGGTGTTCGCCGGGCTGCACCCCCAATATGGTAATATGGTCGAGATCGATCACGGCAACCAGATCACCACCCGCTACGCGCACGCTACCAAAGTGCTGGTGCAGGTGGGAGAGGTGGTGCGTCGCGGGCATGAGATAGCCACCGTGGGTAGCACCGGGCGTTCGACCGGGAATCACCTGCATTTTGAAGTGCGCTACCAGGGTGTGGCGCAGAACCCGGTGCGTTTCCTGCAAAAAGCAGCCAGTTGAGCGCATTGATACTGCGTCAGGGTGAGGTCAGCGCCTCACCCTTTTTATTTGTTTGTAACATCAGCCACAGAAGATGACAGCATGATTTCCAGATTTCTAAAGTCCGTATTCGGCAGCCGCAACGATCGACTGCTCAAGCAGTATCGGCAGACGGTCGCACGCATCAACGCGCTTGAGTCTGGGATCGCCGCTCTCTCCGATGAGGGTTTGCAGGCAAAGACGACAGAATTCAGGAGCAGATTGCAGCAGGGCGAATCGCTCGACCAATTGCTGCCGGAGGCTTTTGCCGTGGTGCGCGAGGGCGGACGCCGGGTGTTGCAAATGCGCCATTTCGATGTGCAGCTGATCGGCGGCATGGTGCTGCATTACGGCAAGATCGCCGAGATGCGCACCGGCGAAGGCAAGACCCTGATGGCAACCCTGCCCGCCTACCTGAATGCCTTGTCCGGCAAGGGCGTGCATGTGGTGACGGTGAACGACTATCTGGCGGCGCGCGATGCGGAATGGATGGGACGCCTGTACCGATTCCTCGGGCTGTCGGTCGGTGTCATCCTGACCAGCATGGCACAGACCGAGAAGCAGGCCGCGTATGCCGCCGACATCACTTATGGCACCAACAACGAATTCGGTTTCGACTATCTGCGCGACAACATGGCGGCCAGCGCGGAGGAGCGTTTCCAGCGCGGTCTGAATTTTTCGATCGTGGACGAGGTGGACTCGATCCTGATCGACGAGGCGCGCACGCCCTTGATCATATCCGGACAGGCGGAAGACAACGTCGATATCTATGTGCGGGTAGATGTCCTGGCGCCGCGCTTGCAGCGGCAGGCGGACGAAAATGCCCCCGGCGACTACAGCGTGGATGAAAAGAACCACCAGATCCTGTTGAGCGAAGCCGGGCACGAGCACGCCGAACAGTTGCTGGAAGAGGCCGGGCTGTTGCCGGCCGGCGGCAGCCTGTATGACCCGGCCAATATCACCCTGATCCACCATCTGTACGCGGCCCTGCGCGCGCACAATCTGTTCCATCGCGACCAGCATTACGTGGTGCAGAACGGCGAGGTCGTGATCGTGGACGAATTCACCGGGCGCCTGATGGCAGGACGGCGCTGGTCTGACGGTTTGCATCAGGCGGTAGAGGCAAAGGAAGGCGTGGCCATCCAGAAAGAGAACCAGACTCTGGCTTCGATCACCTTCCAGAACTATTTCCGCATGTATGAAAAATTGTCCGGCATGACCGGCACGGCGGATACCGAGGCGTTCGAGTTCCAGTCCATCTACGGGCTGGAAACGGTGATTATCCCGCCGAACCGCCCGACGATCCGCGCCGACCTGATGGACAAGGTTTTCCTGACCGCGCACGAAAAGTACACGGCGGTGATTGCCGATATCCGCGATTGCCACAAGCGCGGACAGCCGGTTCTGGTTGGCACCACCTCGATCGAGACATCGGAGCTGTTGTCGGGCTTGCTGGAAAAGGCGGGTTTGCCGCACCAGGTGCTGAACGCGAAACAGCATGCGCGTGAAGCCGAGATCGTGGCGCAGGCCGGCCGCCCCGGCATGATCACCATCGCCACCAACATGGCGGGGCGCGGCACCGACATCGTGCTGGGGGGCAATGTCGAGAAGCCGATCGAGCAGGTGCGCATGGACGAAGCGCTCGATGCGGAAACGCGCGAGCAGCGCGTCGCCCGGTTGCGCACCGAATGGCAGCCCGTGCACGAGCAGGTGATAACCAGCGGCGGCCTGCACATCATCGGCACCGAGCGGCACGAGTCGCGGCGCGTGGATAACCAGTTGCGCGGACGCTCCGGTCGCCAGGGGGATCCCGGTTCAAGCCGATTCTATCTCTCGCTGGAAGACCCGCTGCTGCGCATATTCGCCTCGGATCGGGTGGCGGCGATCATGAACCGCTTCAAGCTGCCGGAAGGCGAAGCCATCGAGCACAGCTGGGTCACGCGCGCGATCGAGAACGCGCAGCGCAAGGTCGAGGCGCGCAACTTCGACATGCGCAAGCAGATCCTGGAATACGACGACGTGGCGAACGACCAGCGCAAGGTGATTTACCAGCAGCGCGCGGAATTGCTGGAAAGCCGCGATATCAGTGACACCATCAGCGCGATGCGCGACAGCGTGCTGCATGAAATGACCAACCAGTATCTGCCCCCGGACAGCATGGAGGAGCAGTGGGACGTGGCGGGGCTGGAGAAGGCGCTGGGCGCGGAATTCCAGCTGCATTTGCCGGTGGCGCTCTGGATGGAGCAGGACAAGCAGCTCGATCCGGCCGGGCTGTTCCGACGCATCGCCGATACCGCGCGCGAGCAGTATCAGGCCAAGGTGGCCCAGGTGAGCGCCGAAATAATGCACGGCTACGAACGCATCGTGATGCTGCAAAGCCTGGATCAGCACTGGCGCGAGCATCTGGCGGCGCTCGATCATCTGCGCCAGGGCATCCACTTGCGCGGGTATGCGCAAAAGAATCCCAAGCAGGAATACAAGCGCGAGGCCTTCGAGCTGTTTTCCGCCATGCTCGATGCGATCAAGCGCGATGTCGTGCAGACCCTGCTCAATGTCCAGATTCGCAGCGAGCAGGCAGTGCAACAGGCGGAGGAGCCACACGCGCCGGAAAATGTGCAGTATCATCACGCCGATTACGACGAGGCGCTGGGCCAGAGCGAACAGGCCGGTGCTGAACACAAGCCTTTTGTGCGCGCGGTGGAGAAAGTCGGGCGCAACGATCCGTGTCCGTGCGGATCTGGGAAGAAATACAAGCAGTGCCACGGTAAATTGAATCCATCAAACTGACGGGAGAACGCTATGCCGACCGATGATCTGATTTTGCAAACCCTGCACACCTCTACATTGACCGAGGAACTGCGCGACGCCGAGATTGAGACGCTGGGGCAGTTGTTCGAGATCATGGAGTTCAAGGAAGGGCAATCGCTGTTGCGTCCCGGCGAAGAGCGCCTGAAGAACTCGCTGATCGTGCTGGCCAGCGGCGAAGTCGAGGCTTCTGCCACCATCGGCAGCGAGCACGCCACTTTGCATTTGCTGCAACCGGGCGATCTGGCCGGCATCATCACCTTCGTCGGCGGCAATGTCTCGCAGATCAGCGCCACGGTAACCGCCAAGACCGATTGCAAGGTGCTTGTGCTCGACCGCTGCAAATTCGAGTCGCTCCTCAATTCCCAGCCTGCGATCGTCTATTACGTGATGCGCGGCATCGTGCGCCACACCCACGGCATCGTGCGCCGCATGAACGCGCAGACGGTCGAGATGAGCAATTATTTCTACAAGACCGGCGGACGCTTCTAACCATGCCGGTCAATCTCGCTGCGCCCGTTGCGGGACAACTGCTTCCCGTTGCGGGTGTTTCAATCGGCGTTGCCCAGGCCGGCATCAAATATTCCGGACGCAAGGATCTCCTGCTGCTCAAGCTCGATGAGGGCGCGAATGTCGCCGGAGTCTTCACGACCAACCGTTTCTGTGCCGCTCCCGTGACTGTCGCACGGGAACATCTGGCCGCGAACAAGGGCGTGCGCGCGCTGGTCGTGAATACCGGGAATGCCAATGCGGGCACCGGAGCGCAGGGCATGCAAGCCGCACTCACCACTTGTGCGCAAGCGGCAAAATTACTGGGCTGCGAGCCGGAGCAGGTACTCCCTTATTCGACCGGGGTGATCATGGAGCCGTTGCCGGTGGACAAGATCGTCGCCGGCTTGCCGCAGGCCATCGCCGATCTGCGCGCCGACAACTGGTTCGATGCGGCACACGCCATCATGACCACAGACCTCGTGGCCAAGGCGGTGTCGCGCCAGATCCGGATCGGCGGCAAGACCGTCACTGTCACCGGCATCGCCAAAGGTTCCGGCATGATCCATCCCAACATGGCGACCATGCTGGGCTACATTGCAACTGATGCGTCGATCACCCTTCCCCTGTTGCAGCTCATGGCCAAGGACGCGGCAAATGCGTCTTTCAATTGCATCACCGTGGATGGTGACACCTCGACCAACGACGCGCTGATGTTGATCGCAACCGGCAAAAGCGGTGTGGCAATCGACTCCGAGACGCGCTCGCAGATGCTGGAAGTCATCACCGAAGTGGCCACGCTGCTGGCGCAAGCCATCGTGCGCGACGGCGAAGGGGCGACCAAGTTCATCACGCTCAGGATCGAAGGCGGCAAGGACGCGGCCGAGTGCAGGAAGATCGGCTACGCCATCGCGCATTCGCCGCTGGTCAAAACGGCCTTCTTTGCTTCCGACCCGAATCTCGGCCGCATCCTGGCCGCGATCGGCTATGCGGGGGTCGCCGATCTCGATGTTGAAACGCTGAAGCTGTATCTCGACGAAGTGCTGGTGGCCGAGCAGGGCGGACGCGCGGCCAGTTATCGGGAAGCCGATGGCCAGCGCGTGATGCAGCAGAAAGAAATCACCGTGCGGGTGGTGCTGAATCGCGGGACGGTGAACACCACCTTGTGGACGTGCGACTTCTCTTACGATTACGTGAAGATCAACGCAAGCTACAGAAGCTAATTCGTCATTCCCGCGCTGGCGGGAATCCAGAAAACGAAACCAATTCAAAACCGCCGGGGTCGCCCCTGCGGGGTTCCCTGCGTTGCTCGACTGGTCAGGCGGCTGCGGGACTCGCGCTACGCGCTCAGACATAACCAGCGACTTGGCTGGCGTTGTTTGCCAGCTTAGTCGAATGGCTAG
>JAVHSB010000068.1:0-5093 GCA_036171955.1 Sideroxydans sp. | reverse complement strand
CATGGCCTGATCGGCCACAGCGTCTCGGTCGATCAGCGCATCGAGCAAATCCTGCAACAGCTTGAAAAGCTGGGCGTGCGGCTGGAAGACGAGCGTGCCACGGCCGACAAGTTCGATCCCAATTACCTGAACAAGATAGTTGACTAAAACAATAGGACATCCTACTATCCCTCGCAGACCGGTCGAAGCTGCAGGATTGTCTGGCAAGGACTGGTGACCAAACTTTTTCGAGGGGTACGATATGCGTCTGACGACTAAAGGCAGGTTTGCAGTGACCGCGATGGTGGATTTGACCCAACGCGGTGGCAAGGGGCCGATCACACTGGCGGCCATCAGCGAGCGGCAGAAGATTTCGCTGTCCTATCTCGAGCAATTGTTCGCCAAGTTGCGCAAGAACAATATCGTGGCCAGCGTGCGCGGACCGGGTGGCGGTTATTGCCTGTCGCGGCCGGCCAGCAAGATTTCCATCGCGGAAATCGTGCTGGCGGTGGATGAGCCGCTGGATGCCACCAACTGCGGCCGCACGGGTACCTGCATGGATGGGCAACCCTGTTCCACCCACGAGTTGTGGATGGAATTGAGCGACCGTATATATGATTATCTGCACCAGGTGAATCTGCAACAGGTGGCCAGCGGTCATCTGAAGCACGAAGCGCCGCAGGCCGCCACGGTGGTTATGAGACAGCGGCCGTCCGGTGCGCCGATAGCTGCTTGAGACAATCTGAATGGAAAAAAAGATGAAACTCCCGATCTACATGGACTATTCCGCCACCACTCCGGTCGATCCCCGGGTGGCAGCGGCGATGATCCCCTATCTGACCGAGAAGTTCGGCAATCCGGCTTCGCGCTCGCATGCCTACGGCTGGGAAGCGGAAGCGGCCGTCGAACACGCGCGCGAGCAGGTGGCGGCTCTGGTGAATTGCGACCCGAAGGAGATCGTCTGGACTTCGGGCGCGACCGAGTCCAACAATCTGGCGCTCAAGGGCGCGGCGAATTTTTATGCCGGCAAGGGCAAACACATCATCACTGTGCAGACCGAGCACAAGGCTGTGCTCGATACGGTGCGCGAACTGGAGCGGCAGGGTTTCAGCGCGACGTATCTCGCGCCGGAAGCAAACGGCCTGATCGATCTGGACAAGCTCAAGGCGGCGCTCCGCCCGGATACCATCCTGGTCTCGGTGATGTATGTGAACAACGAGATCGGCGTGATTCAGGACATCCCGGCCATCGGCGAGCTCTGCCGCGAGAAAGGCGTGCTGCTGCATGTGGATTCGGCGCAGGCGACCGGCAAGGTGGCGATCGATCTGCAAAGTCTGAAAGTCGATCTGATGAGTTTTTCCGCCCACAAGACCTACGGTCCGAAAGGGATCGGTGCACTGTACGTCCGGCGCAAGCCGCGGGTGCGCCTGGAAGCGCAAATGCACGGCGGCGGACATGAGCGCGGCTTTCGCTCCGGCACGCTGGCGACACATCAGATCGTCGGCATGGGGGAGGCGTTCCACATCGCCAGGGAAGAGATGGCGGCCGAGAACGAGCGCATCCGCATGTTGCGCGACCGCCTCTGGAACGGGCTTTCGAGCATGGAAGAGGTGTACCTCAACGGCGACATGGAGCGCCGCGTGCCGCACAATCTGAACGTCAGCTTCAATTTCGTCGAGGGCGAATCGCTGATCATGGCGATCAAGGACATCGCCGTATCGAGCGGCTCGGCCTGTACCTCGGCCAGCCTGGAGCCGTCCTATGTGCTGCGCGCGCTGGGACGCAACGACGAGTTGGCGCACAGTTCGATCCGCTTCACCGTCGGCCGTTTCACCACCGGGGAGGAAGTCGATTTCGCCATCCGTTTGTTGCAGGACAAGATCGGCAAGCTGCGCGAGTTGTCGCCGTTGTGGGATATGTTCAAGGAAGGTGTTGATTTGAATTCGGTGCAGTGGGCTGCACATTGAAAAACAGGAACTAGGATTTTGGATTTAGGATTTGGATGGCTCAATCCTGAATCCCGGTTCCTGAATCCTGAGGAGGAAATCATGGCATACAGCGAAAAAGTACTGGATCACTACGAACATCCGCGTAACGTCGGGTCGATGGACAAGAGCGACGAATACGTCGGCACCGGCATGGTCGGCGCGCCGGCGTGCGGCGACGTGATGCGGTTGCAGATCAAGGTGGGCAAGGACGGCGTGATCGAGGATGCGAAATTCAAAACCTACGGTTGCGGTTCGGCCATCGCGTCGAGTTCGCTGGTGACGGAGTGGGTCAAGGGCAAGACGGTGGATCAGGCGCTGGCGATCAAGAACACGCACATCGCGGAAGAGCTGGCGCTGCCGCCGGTGAAGATCCACTGCTCGATCCTGGCGGAAGATGCGATCAAGGCGGCGGTTGCCGATTACAAGTCCAAACGGGGTGGCACAGTGGAGACGGCCGCCTGCAACGCGAACAAATAGGAGAGCATGGCATGGGCATCACTCTGACCGAAAACGCTGCCAAACATGTGCAGAACTTCATGGCCAAGCGCGGCAAGGGTGTCGGTTTGCGTCTGGGTGTGCGCACCAGCGGCTGTTCCGGCATGGCGTACAAGCTGGAGTTTGCCGATGATGTGGCGGGCGACGAACTGAAATTCGTCAGCCACGGCGTCACGCTGCTGGTCGATCAGCAAAGTCTGCCGTATATCGACGGCATGGAGCTGGATTACACGCGCGAGGGGTTGAACGAGGGTTTCAAGTTCAACAACCCGAACGTGAAGGACACCTGCGGTTGCGGCGAAAGCTTCAAGGTCTGATTCTGAAAAACCACTGCGCATGGCATGTCTGTGTTGCTCATGGATTCGAAATGCTCATTTACCCAACCGTAACTCCGCCTTTGCTTCCATCACCCCATTGTTTTGCCTGCACTCGTGACGTGACCGGGGCGCTCCTGGAATGACCTCCGCCCTGATCGATCTCAAACAGGATTTCTTTAGCCTGTTCGAACTCTCGCAACGTTTCGGGATCGATGGCGCGCAGCTTGACCGGCGCTATCGCGAGTTGCAAACACTGGTCCATCCCGACAAATTCTCCCATCTTTCGGATGCCGAAAAGCGCCTGTCCATGCAATGGACGACGCGCGTGAACGAGGGCTACCAGACCTTGCGCTCGCCCCTGGCGCGCGGGCGGTATCTGTTGTCGCTGCATGGCGTGGATACCCAGGAAGAGACCAATACGGCGATGCCGGTGGATTTCCTGATGCAGCAGATGGAACTGCGCGAAGCGCTGGAAGCGGCGCGGCAGCAGCGTGATCCGGCGGCGCTGGATGAACTTGCGGCACAGGTGCGCCAGACCACCGCAACGCTGCAACGGCAACTCGCGATCGCACTGGATGAGCAACCGGATGATGCGGCCGCAGCCGGCATTGTGCGCAAGCTGAAGTTTATGCAAAAAATCGCGGAGGAGATTGGCGCCGCGTTCGATGAACTGGATTCCTGAATATGGCCTTACTGCAAATCTCCGAACCCGGCCTTTCCGCTGCACCGCACCAGCACCGTCTTGCGGTCGGCATCGACCTGGGGACCACCAATTCGCTGGTGGCGACTGTGCGCAACGGCATCAGCGTGGTACTGAATGACGAGGCCGGTGCGGCGCTGTTGCCTTCGGTCGTGCGCTATCTGGCGGATGGCGCGGTGGAAGTGGGCGCCACGGCGCAGGCCGCACAAAGCATCGACCCGCAGAATACCGTGGTGTCGGTGAAGCGCTTCATGGGGCGCGGCCTGAAAGATACCGGCGATGTGGTGGATATGCCCTATCGCTTTGTCGATGCGCCCGGTATGTTGCAACTGCGCACGGTCGCCGGGGTGAAAAGCCCGGTCGAGATTTCTGCGGAAATCCTGAAGGTATTGCGCGACCGCGCCGAGTGTTCTCTGGGCGGGCCACTGGTGGGCGCGGTGATCACGGTGCCCGCCTACTTCGACGATGCCCAGCGCCAGGCGACCAAGGACGCTGCGCGTCTGGCAGGAATCAATGTGCTGCGGTTGCTCAACGAACCGACTGCCGCCGCCATCGCTTACGGCCTGGATAACGCGGCCGAAGGCGTGTACGCAGTCTATGACCTGGGCGGAGGAACGTTCGACATTTCCATCCTGCGTCTGTCGAAAGGCGTGTTCGAAGTGCTGGCCACCAACGGCGATTCCGCCCTGGGGGGCGACGATTTCGACCAGCGCATCTATTGCTGGATCCTGGAACAGGCGGGTCTGTCGCAACTCGGCGCGAACGACACTCGCCTGTTGCTGACCCACGCCCGCGCGGCCAAGGAACAACTGACCGACAATTTGCAGACCCAGATCACCGCCGTACTGAACGGCGGCGAAGTGGTGGACGTGACGCTGACGCGCGAGGCGTTCTACGAAATGACGCAGAATCTGCTTGCGCGCACCCTGCAACCCACGCGCAAGGCGCTGCGCGATGCCGGTCTGGGCGCCGACGAGGTGAAGGGGGTGGTGATGGTCGGCGGCTCAACGCGCATGCCGCAGGTGCAGCGCGCGGTGGCCGAATTCTTCGGGCAGACGCCGCTGACCAATCTCGACCCGGACAAGGTGGTGGCGCTGGGGGCGGCGATCCAGGCCAATGTGCTGGCCGGCAACCGAGGTGGCGACGACTGGTTGCTGCTGGATGTGATTCCGCTCAGCCTCGGCATCGAGACCATGGGCGGACTGGTTGAAAAGATCATGCCGCGCAACAGTACGATCCCCAGCGCGCGCGCGCAGGAGTTCACCACCTACAAAGACGGCCAGACGGCGATGAGCATCCATGTGCTGCAGGGCGAACGCGAACTGGTGAGTGATTGCCGCTCGCTGGCCAAGTTCGAACTGCGCGGCATTCCGCCCATGGTGGCCGGTTCGGCGCGCATACGGGTCACCTTCCAGGTGGATGCCGACGGCCTGCTTGGCGTTTCGGCGCGCGAGACCAACAGCGGGGTGGAGGCGGCGGTGGCGGTCAAGCCCGCCTACGGCTTGCAGGAGGATGACATCACGCGCATGTTGCAGGAAGGCAACCAGCATGCGCGCGAGGATATGCTGGCGCGCGCATTGCGCGAACAGCAGACTGAGGCGCGTCAATTGCTGG
>JAVHSB010000067.1:0-5132 GCA_036171955.1 Sideroxydans sp. | reverse complement strand
GAGGCTGCAGAATAAGGCTTTGATGGGAAATCGACTGGTCGTTATGACTGATGCCGAAAAAAACCAGAGGCTGGATGAATTGTTGAGTTGTCACTACAAAGAACTCTCATAGGATTTTTACATACTACATGTGGCTGGAGGCGGTTAATGTTAGAAGAAAATAATGTGAAGACGGAAGAGTCGACTGATTTGGATAAAGGGCGAAGGGATTTTCTGAAATATGTGTGCACTTCGAGTGCCGCTGCCCTAGTTGTGGCACCTGAATCGGCAGAGGCGGTTGTGGAAGCAGCTAAATCTGCGGATGCAGAGGTGACCGTCTCCGAGTTTTTTCAAGGGCATTTTGTGCTGATGTCAGACGAAGAAAAAAAGCAGGCCATCGCGCGACTCGAAAAAAGATATACCGCGCAATACGGGAAAAAAACGACCGTTTCGGATGTGGCAGCGCCGGATGATGTGCTTTTTGGCTATGCCCTTGATATTTCGAAATGCATAGGTTGCAGACGATGTGTTCATGCGTGTGTGGAAGAGAACAATCAGTCTCGCGAAGGGTCGGTGATCCAATGGATACAGGTAATGAAAATACCCAAAGGGAACATTTCATTTTCTTCAGAGGCCTTGGAGAAAGGCTATCCCGAGGAAAGCGCTTTTGGCAATTACGGTGTGCAGGTTGGCGGGAATGCCTATCACCCTGCCGGGCTGTCAACTGAAGGTGCACAAAGCTATTACCAGGACGAAACAGTGCCGGACAAGGATTTTTTCTACATGCCGGTCCAGTGCCAACAGTGTGAAAAGCCACCTTGTGTAAAAGCTTGTCCTGTCAGGGCAACATTCAGGGATCACGCCGGTGTGGTTTTGATTGATTACAACTGGTGTATAGGCTGCCGCATGTGCCAGTTAGCCTGCCCTTACCACGCGCGGCGCTTTAACTGGAGTGAACCCCAACTTCCTGCCGAAGAGATGAATCCAAAGACGCACTATTTCGGAAACAGGCCGCGCATGAAAGGGGTGATGGAAAAATGCACTTTCTGTGTACAGAGAACACGAGAAGGTCGTAATCCCGCTTGCCTGGAGGCTTGCCCTGTTGGCGCCAGAAAATTCGGCAATCTGCTCGATCCTGAGAGCGATGTCAGAAAAGTGTTGGCGACAAAGCGAGTATTCAGATTCAAGGAGGAGTTTGGTACCTATCCAAAATTCTTCTATTACGTAGGTTGAGGGTACCAACATGAATAAAGCATGGTCTTTTGCAAGGGACATCAGTTTGTATGCCTTTAAAGGGGGCACTATTTACTATGCGTGGCTGCTCTTTTTATTGTTCTTTATTTTAGTTGGCTCATACACGTCTTATAGACAGTTTACCGAGGGACTTATCCTGACCGGGGCGACCGACCAGATAACCCTGGAAATGTTTTTTGCCAACTTTGTTTTTACGGCACACGTTGCGGCGGCGGCCGTGTTGGTGGTTGCTCCGGGATATTTCTTTCATCGCAAAGACATGAAGGAACTTGCCGTGATGGGTGAGATCGTCGCGATGGTTTTTGTGGCGACAGGGATTACATTCATTTTGTACCACATGGGACGCCCGGACAGGGTGTGGCATATGGCTCCCGGTATAGGATTCCTTAACTTTCCTAACTCGATGCTCGTATTTGACACGATCGTGTTGAACGTCTACCTGCTCCTAAATCTTGTCGGTGTTCTGTATATTCTATACAACAAATACATCGGCGCATTTGATGCCAAGCATTTGGCAAGATGGTTTACACCGCTCGTCTTTTTGGCCATTGCATGGGGCCCCCTGATTCACATTGTTACGGCATTCGTGCTCGCCAGTAATGCACGGATGGAATCATGGGCAACTGCAGTTCTGCCATTTGGATTTCTGTCGATGGCAGGCGCATCAGGGCCGTCGATGATCGTGCTGATATTCCTCTTGGCCAGAAAATATTCCAAACTTGAAGTGACCGACTCTGTCATTGATTTGCTCACCACTATCATTGCATGGAGCCTTGGAATTATGATTTTGGTGTTTGCGGCAGAGTTGTTTTCTGTGCTTTATTCGAGCACAGAGCATGCTGAATCGCTGAAGTACAACATGTTCGGTCACAATGGGTTGAATATGTACGTTCCCTGGTTCTGGGGGATTATCGGTACGTTCATTGCCTGCTTTGTCGCGCTGCTCTTTCCGCAGATTAGAAGGAGTTATAACTTCTGGCTCCCAATTGTGTGTGCCCTGGTGTTCTTTTCAGTCCTGGCTGAGAAACCGATGGTTCTGGTGTTCCCGGCTTTCAGTCCTTCTCCGCTGGGTGAATATGCTGAATATCACGTGACTTTAATTGAGTTTTTCAACATCTTGTTTATCTGGGCCGCGGCATTCCTCTGGTTGACCCTGATGGTAAAAGGTGCGATCGGAATATTGACGGGTGAGGTCCGATATCACAAATCACCCTTGCATAAGGTCGAACGGAGTTAAGGAATCAAGTTTTCGTCGGCATCGTCGTGATAGGTAGCATCAGACGATTGGGGCTTGATTGGGAACAGGTTGATTTACGAAGTATAGGAAGTATAAGGAGAAGTTATATATGGTTTCCCCGCATAACCTATCGAAAATAGCTGTATTCGCCTTGAGCAGTTTCCTCATTGCCGGGGTGGGGGCTTATAAAATTGCCAATGCAGCAGAAGAAAATGCTGCAACGCAGACTGCACAGCCGGTGACGGATTGCTATGAAAGCCGGGACGATTACACGACTGTTTCCAGGACTGAAAACGCCGTTCCCGAGTATGGCTTTCCAAACATCAAATGCTCAAAGACTACGGGAGCCGTTCTATGGTACGGCGATCCGTTTGACGGAACGATACCGATGGGTGAGATGCCTGAGATCAAAGATGCAACTCACGGCAATTTTGCCAATGCGGTTGTGAAACCCAGAGAGCCGCATCTGATGTACTTCAATATGGGCCCCGATGGTTGCAAAACTTGCCATAACGGGGAAATCGTGCCTTATCCAAAGAACAAGAAGCCAAGGTTGCTGTCAATGCATCAGGACATTGTCGAGAATTCTCTCGAGTTACAGCATGGCCGTGGCGCTGTGTGGTGTCTCGATTGTCATAGTGCGACGAATCGCAATAAATTGATGAACCGCAGAGGGGGTGAAATAAGCTTCAATCAGCCCCAAAGAATATGCGGGGAATGCCATGGTGAGAAATATATAGATTGGAGAGCCGGGATACACGGGAAAAGGGTTGGTGCCTGGGACTCGAATGGGGGGAAGAGGCGTTGGTGGGTATGTACGGAATGCCACAACCCTCACACAGTTCAGAAGCACAGATTTAATTCAGTAAAACCGGAGCCGGCACCCGCTTTACCTCGGGGCATGAAGAATGCCAATCATGAGCGAAATGAAACCGAGTAATTTCGTTCATATTTCCACAAATCTTGACGGCAGCCTCTCATTGGTCAAGGTGTTATAACTATAAATATCTTTTTTTTTTGGGATAACACATGGCATTACGATTGGATGCGGCGGCAAAAAAGCGCACGCTTTCCGAAGCAAGTCTGTATGAAGCCCTCGCCGCCATTGTTGGCGGCGAGGGCGTTTTGACGGGTGCCGATGCCGTCAAGCATTACAAGGACTGGCGCGGACGTTATCAGGGGAATGCGCTGGCGGTGGTTTTGCCGGCCGACACGTCGCAGGTCAGCGCCGTGGTGAAGCTGTGCGCGGCAAATAATATCGCCATCGTGCCGCAGGGTGGCAACACCAGCTTGTGCGGCGCTTCGGTGCCGCTGGCGGACGACAAGCCGCAGATCGTCATCAACCTTTCCCGCATGGATCGCATCAGAGAAATGGATGCCACCAACTACACCATGACGGTCGAGGCGGGGTGCAAGCTGGCCGATGTGCGCGAAGCGGCGAAATGTGAGAACAGATTCTTTCCGCTGGGTTTGACCGCAACGGAAAAGATCTGCGAAATCGGCGGCAATCTTTCAACCAATGCGGGCGGCATCGGCGTGTTGCGCTACGGCAATGCGCGCGACCTGGTGCTTGGTCTGGAAGTCGTCCTGCCGGATGGACGCATCTGGCACGGTCTGCGCAGCCTGCGCAAGGACAACACCGGATATAACTTGAAGCACCTGTTCATCGGCGCAGAAGGCACGCTGGGCATCATCACCGCCGCCGTGCTGAAACTGTTGCCGCGACCGCAAGCTTCCGCCACCGCCTGCGTGGCGCTCGCAGGCCCCGAGGTCGGGGTGCAGTTGCTGGCGCATATACGCGCGGTGATGGGCGATACCTTGAGCAGTTTCGAACTGTTTTCGCGCAGCAGTCTGGATCTGGTGCTGACACATATTCCGGACACCCGCGAGCCGTTTGCGCGGCGCCATGCCTGGTATTTGCTGATCCAGGTAGAAGATGTGATGCAAAGACCGCTGGATAGTGAGTTGCGCGAGGCAATCCGGAAATTCGGCGTGGGAATTGAGGAATTCGACATCACCGCCGACAACATTGTTGCGCGCCAATGGTGGGTGTTGCGCGAAAGCATCGCCGAGGCGCAAAAACGCGAGGGCACTAGCATCAAGCATGATGTCGCCGTGCCGGTCAGCCGTATCGCGGATTTCATCGTCGGGGCAGACGCCGTGCTGCACGAGAACTTTCCGGAGGTGCGTATCGTGGCTTTCGGACACATGGGCGACGGTAACGTCCACTACAATGTTTCAGTCCCGGATGCGGCGCGCAACAAGGTCTTTATCGCGCAGCAGGAAAGCGCGGTGAACAATCTGGTGTATCGGGTGGTGCGCGACCTTGCAGGCACGATCAGCGCAGAACACGGGATCGGGCAGCTCAAGCGCGCTGTGCTGCCCCAATACAAGGAGCCGCTTGAACTGGAATTGATGCGCAACATCAAACACATGCTGGATCCCGCTGGGATCATGAATCCTGGCAAAGTCTTATAGGACAGACACCGATGGCAAACCAACCCGAAATCACCAACATGGCGCTGTTCTGCGACTTCGAGAACGTGGCGCTCGGCGTGCGCGACGCCAACTATCCGCAGTTCGACATCAAGAAAGTGCTGGAACGCCTGCTGCTCAAGGGCAGCATCGTGGTCAAGAAGGCCTATTGCGACTGGGAGCGCTA
>JAVHSB010000066.1:0-1096 GCA_036171955.1 Sideroxydans sp. | reverse complement strand
ATCCACAGACTTCGATCACCGCGCCACGGATAAGCGTGGGCAATGCGTCCAGCGGGTAGTCCGCCGCCTCGGTCTTTGCGATCAAGGGTTGGTGTTCTGGCCATGCGTCATTTATGCCTGTAGCGCTTGCTGAACCTGCGTCAATAGCTACTGTTTTGATAGCGTTATCAATACCTGCTTTCACCGCTGCCAGGCCTGCCAGTTGGTGCAAGTCGTTGAAGTCGGTAGCGCCGTCCGCCCGGTCGTAGCCAAAGAATTCAGGCTTGGCCAGATAGCCGTCAACTGCCCGCGCTGCCGCCTCTGCCTTGGTCATGCCGGGGTTGCCGGGTGTTTTCCAATCATCGTCAGCCGCCAGCACAATGCGCAAGTCGGGGTACTTGCTGCGCAGAGCCGTTGCCACGTCCAGCAGGTTGCCAGCGTTGAAGGCAATGGCCACCGCGCTGCCCGTGGCCTCATGGATTGACGCACCAGTGGCATAGCCTTCAGCCACGATCACGCTGCCGTCTGGCCTGCCGATTGAAAAGTAACAAGCCTTTATCCTGCCACCGGGCATGAATAGCTTGCTGCCGTCCGGCGCAATGGTTTGGACACTGTGCAGTTTGCCGTCTGTGCTGCGCATGGGGATCAGGATGTTGTCGCCCTCGATCCGCACGCCGTGGGGCATGATGCCCTTGCGTGTCAGATACGGGTGCTGGGTGCATGGCGTTGCCGCTGCCCAGCGCTTTGTCGCGTCCTGTGCTGCCTGTTGTTGCCGCTGCACCAGATCAGCTTCTCGCTGGCGCTGCATGGCTTTGATGCGCTCGCGCATGGCTTGTCGTTCGGCCTCGGTCATGGCAGTGTCGGACTTGCTGCACCAGTGGCAAACACAATCGCCGCCGTTGACAGTCCAGTCCCCAGCCTCGCCCCACGGCACGCCATCTGCGTGCAGAAAATACCAGCCGTTCTTGTTTTTGCCAAATCGGTGCATCTGGCCGTCGTCCAGCATCACGTCCGGCGGTGTCAGGCCAGCCTCACGCATGGCAGTCTTGAATTGGTCGATGGTGGTGCGTATTCCGGCGATCGTGACCGCTGATTCCGGTCGATCGTGACCGGTTGC
>JAVHSB010000065.1:0-5164 GCA_036171955.1 Sideroxydans sp. | reverse complement strand
GGATCGGCATTGATGCGCGGTGCGGGTTGCCCGCCATCGACTTGATAGCGGTAATGCACGGTCGGACGCAGCAACTGCCATTCATCGAGCACAGCGGAAATGAAGCCGTCGATACTCACTTCATGCGGGATGTCCTGTGCCTGGCGGATGAGGGTGTCGAGGATGCGCTTGCAGTTCTTCACCTGGTCGTCGAGCAAAGCCAGGTTCTCCTGCGCGCCGGGCACGGAACATTCGTCGCGCATCTCGCCAATCACCACCGCCATGGTGGAGAGCGGAGTGCCCAGTTCGTGCGCGGCGCCGGCGGCGAGCGTGCCGAGCGAGACGATGCGCTCGTTGCGCAGGGTCTCCTCACGCAAGCGGGTGAGCTGGGCCTCGCGCAGGCGGACCGCCGCCGCCATCTCCACCGCGAAATAGGCGATCACCGCCGCGCTGATGACGAAGCCCAGCCACATCCCGAGTACGTGCGCGTTGAAGGCATCGCCGAGGAAGGATGTCTCATCGCTTGCGCCAGCACGCGTCGCATCGGATTCGGTGCGGCAAAAGTCGGGTGATCCAACCTCGTTTTTCGTCCCACCGCGCGCCTGCGGGAGAGGGGCGTCGAGGTCAAGGGGTGACTCATGCATCAGGTGTGGGAGGGGTGGCATCCGCATCGTCGCGGGGTCCTGCGCGGGCGCGGCAATAACGGCAGGCGCTGTGTGCTGCGCGTGCGCATCCCCCGTCGGCAGCGGCACGTACCACACCATCAGCAGGCTGTAACACGCCACGGTCAGGGTCGCCATGCCCCAGGTGTAACGGCGCGGCAGGATGGCGGCGGATAGCACCAGCGGCAGCAGATAGAGCGAGACGAAGGGATTGGTCGAGCCGCCGGCGAAATACAGCAGCACGGTCAGTGCATTCACATCAAGGCACAAGTGCAGAAACAGCTCCGGGTTTCCCGCCGGATAGTCGAGCGAGAGCCGCCACCAGGTCAGCAGGTTCACCAGCACCAGAAACACGACCGTGCCGATCATCGGCGTCCACGCGAAATCCGTGCTGAGGAAGCGGTGCACCAGGATCAGGGTGGTGAGCTGCGCGAGGATGGCCCAGTTGCGCAGCATGAAAAGCCGACGCAGGTGCGAGTGTCCGGTCTGGGAGGAAAGCAGGGATGAATGCATGCGGCTGATTCTACCGGAAGCCCGCCGTTATTGGGGTGCGACAAAATGACGCAGGGTTGCGCGGAAGAATTTTTTTACAATCCATGCGTTTTCAATCAGGAGGAAAAAATGAAGCGCAAAGTAATCGTGCTGGCGGTATTGCTGGCAATCAATCCCGGTGCACAAGCCGAGCAGACGACCATGAACGAGGTGGTTGTGACAGGCGAAAGGCAACAACCGTTACCGGACGCAGGCAGCATCACAGGGGACGCGGTCACCTCCAGGCGGGCGGGCACCAGCGATGCGGCGCGTCTGCTGGACGGCCAGCCCGGGGTGAGTCTCTATGGCGCTGGCGGCGTGTCCAGCCTGCCGTCCATCCACGGTCTGGCGGATGACCGCATTCGCACCAAGGTCGATGGCATGGATCTGATCGCTTCCTGCCCCAACCACATGAACCCGCCCCTTTCCTATGTGGACCCAAGCAATGTCGATGCGATCAAGGTCTATGCCGGTATCGCCCCGGTGAGCGTCGGTGGGGACAGCATCAGCGGCAGCATCGTGGCAGAAACCGCTGCGCCGAAATTCGCCGCGACCGGCCAAGGGAATATCGTCGCGGGCGAAGTGGGCGCTTTCTACCGCAGCAACAACAAGGCAACAGGCGCCAATGTCGCTGCCGCCTACGCCACGGAGCAGCTCAATATCTCCTATGCCGGAGCGACCAGCAAGGCGGACAACTACACCGCCGGCGGCGATTTCAAGACTTACGATTTCACCGGGCGTGTCGGACACACGCTGCCGCGCGATGAAGTCGGTTCCACCGCCTATCAAACCCGCAATCACATGCTGGGCCTGGCGTTCAAGAACGATGGGAATCTGTTCGAAGCAAAATTTGGCTTTCAGGATATGCCATTCCAGCTTTATCCGAACCAGCGCATGGATATGCTCGACAACCAGCAGCAAAGCGTTAATTTGCTCTACCTCGGCCAGATGGGCTGGGGAACACTTGAAGCGCGCGCCTATAACGAGAAGGTCGATCACTACATGGATTTCGGCGCCGACAAGCGCTACTGGTACGGCACAGCTTCGGGTGGCAGCACGGCGCTGGACGGCACGCCCTGCAGCCCGATCAGCGCCACCTGTGCCGCAGGCATGCCGATGTACACCGCAGGCAAGACGACGGGCGTGAGTGTCAAGTCGGATATTGCACTCACCGAACAAGACTTGCTGCGTGTGGGCGGCGAGATTCAGCAATATCGTCTCAACGACTGGTGGCCACCCTCCGGCTCGGGTATGTACCCGGGGACGTTCTGGAACATCAAAGACGGACAGCGCGATCGCACCGCTGTGTTCGGCGAATGGGAAACACGCAAAGATGCGCAATGGATGACGTTGTTGGGCGCACGCGTCGAGCAGGTAAAGATGAATGCGGGTGATGTGAGCGGTTATGCGGCAACGGATGGCACGCCGCCCATGCAATCTTTTCAGTTGCGCGACAGTACGGCTTTCAATGTGCTCGATCATCAAAAAACAGACACCAATCTGGACTTGAGTGCACTTGCACGATATACCGCCAGCGAACAATCTGATATCGAGTTCGGAGTTGCACACAAGGTGCGTTCACCCAATGTTTATGAGCGTTACACCTGGTCGACCTGGACGATGGCGGCAGTTATGAATAATTTTGTTGGGGACGGCAATGGCTATATTGGCGATGTTAATCTGAAGCCGGAAAAAGCCAATACACTGTCTGCCACTTTTGACTGGCATGCATCCGACAGCAGCTGGGGTGTGAAGTTGACGCCTTATTACACCAAGGTTGCCGATTACATCGATGCGATGCAATGGAATGCATCGACCAATGCTGCCGCTACCACGCTGGCAACCAACAAGTTCAGTGTGCTCAAGTATGTCAACCAGTCGGCGCGTCTGTATGGTTTCGATCTTTCCGCACATATGGCGCTGGGCGAAAGCGGCTGGGGTGAATGGGGGGTGACAGGTCTGCTCAATTACACCAACGGCAAGAACGAGACCACCGGGAACGGTTTGTACAACATCATGCCGTTGAACACCAGGCTGGCGTTGAACCAGAGATTCGGCGGCTGGCACAACAGTGCCGAACTGGTGCTGGTGCAGGCAAAGGATACGGCCTCCACCATGCGCAACGAGATCAAGACGCCAGGTTACGGTCTGGTCAATCTGCGGGGTGCGTATTCATTGAAGCAGGTGGAGATCAACTTTGGTATCGAGAACCTGCTGAACAAGTTCTACTACTTGCCGACAGGTGGTGCCTATATCGGACAAGGTACGACGATGACCAATCCGGCCTTGCCGAACTATCCGCAGTGGGGCACGACGGTGCCGGGCATGGGGCGTTCCCTCTACACCGGTTTGAACTACAAGTTCTGATCGTGTTTGCCTGGCTGGGTCAGTTTGAACAGCTTTGTTGAGTGCCAGATTGGGGCTAGAATGATGCGCCGCACCGCGAGGTAAAGCGCGTCTTTCAATTTTTAGGAGATAGCAATGAAAAAGATTCTGATGGCGGGTTTGCTGGCCATGACTGCTGTGACATCCGCCTACGCGGGTGATGTGAAAGTGAAGGACGCATGGGCGCGCGCCACGGCGCCGGGGCAGGATACCGGCATGGCGATGGCCGTCATCACCAGCAAGCAGGCGGCAACACTGGTGGGCGCTTCGAGCAAGGCCTGTAAGACTGTCGAGTTGCATAGCATGGTGACCGATGGCGGCATGATGCAGATGCGTCAGGTCGAAGCCATCGACTTGCCGGCTGGACAGGCGGTGGATATGGAAGCGCAAGGCTATCACCTGATGCTGATCGGCCTGAAAAAGCCCTTGCAGGAAGGCAAGAAGATCAGTCTCACACTCAAGGTGCGCACCGCCAACGGCAAGGAAAAGAAAGTGAAGTTCAGCGCCAAGGTGATCGGCATGACGGCGAACAAGCCGGAGGCAGGGCACGCTGCCATGTCGCATGAGGAAATGTCGCACGAGCACATGAAGCATTGAAAATGAGATTTATCGCGCTACTGTCGATCATCTGGCTGGCGACACTCCAGCCGGCGCATGCCGGCGACGATGTAATCACCGACAAGGTCTGGATGCGCGAGAGCGTGCCGGGCCAGACGGCTGCCACGGTGCAATTGAATCTGTCGGTGACCCGTGCTGCCCGCTTGCTCGGCGTGAGCAGTCCGCTGGCATCTTCCGGCGAGATCGTTCAGGTGATGAAACGCGGCGGCAAGATGCAGCAGCGCACCTTGCGCGACTTCAGGCTGGACGCCCACAGTACCGTGATCTTTGGGGAGCGCGGCGTTTACCTGATGCTGCGCGGCCTGAAACAGGCGATCGGCGTGGGTGACAGGGTGCCGGTCAGCCTGGATATGGAGATTGCCGGGGTGCGGCGGCACATCGAGGTAACGGCACAAGTGCGGGAACTGGAATTGAGTTACAAGCACTACAACGATCCGGCCGTGGTGGATCATCGCTAGGGTGAATTCTGGTTTGCGGCAGAGGACAGAAGGGACAGGCAGGGCGGCGCAGGCCGCCCTTTTTTTACGCGCTTCACCCGCTTGAAAATCGTCAGACTGGCCTTATTTAACGCTCACGCGGGCACAAGCCCGAAGTTATGAACGTCAGACAAAGGAGGATCAAATGGCCAACATCAGCAGATACAACCCGGGCAACACTGCACTGGATGACCTTTTCCGCGGCTTCTTCATGCAGCCGGTGCGTTTCGAAGGGCAGCCGGAGGTGCAGATCAAGATGGACGTGAGCGAGGACGAAAAGGGATACAAGGTCCGTGCCGAGATTCCAGGAGTCAAGAAGGACGATATTCATGTCCACATTGACGGCAACCAGGTGTCGATCAGCGCCGAGGTCAAGAACGAAAAAGAAGTGAAGGAGGGCGAGAAGTTGCTGCGCAGCGAGCGTTACTACGGCAGCGTGTCGCGCGCCTTCTCGCTGGCGGACGAGGTGGACGAGGATGCCGCGCAGGCGAAGTATCAGGACGGCGTGCTTGA
>JAVHSB010000064.1:0-1101 GCA_036171955.1 Sideroxydans sp. | reverse complement strand
AGGGTGTTGAGCGTGCTTTCCACCACCATCGTGCCGATGCCTTCGTCGCTGAACAGCTCCTGCAACAGGGCGCCGTCGGCATGGCGGCTGATCAGATGGGTGCGTGCCACCCCGGCCTCGCAGGCGCGTACCGCGCACGGCAGAAAAAGGTTCACGTCCTCGGTCAGTTTGCGCTGGCGTCCGAGGACGGCCTGCGCATCGGCGATGGTGAGCTCCTTCATGAGCTTGCCCTTGGCGTCGTTTACCCCGTCAGTGTCCATCAGGAAGATCAGTTTGTCTGCATCCAGCGCAACCGCGGTGGCGGTGGCGACATCCTCAAGGGTGAGGTTGAACACCTCGCCGGTGGGCGAATAACCGAGCGGCGACAGCAGCACCACCTCGCCGAATTCCATGCGGTCGTTCAGCGCGGCGACATCCACTTTGCGCACGCGCCCGGTATGCTGCAGATCGACGCCGTTGATGACTCCGATCGGCTGCGCCGTGATGAAGTTGCCGCCCGCCACACGGATGTCGGCATTCGCCATCGGCGAGTTGGCCAGCCCCATCGACAGCAGCGCCTCAATTTCGACCCGCACCCGGCCCACCGCCTCCTTCACGCATTGCATGGTTTCGGCGTCGGTCAGACGGATGCCTTGGTGATAGCTGTCTTCCAGACTGTGTTTGGCCAGATGCTGCTCGATCTGCGGCCGCGCGCCATGCACCAGCACCAGCCGGATGCCGAGCGCGGCCAGCAGATTGAAGTCATGCGTGAGCTCGACGAATTTGCCGTCCGCCACCACCTCGCCGCCGAACGCGATGACAAAGGTCTTGCCGCGAAAGGCATTGATGTACGGCGCAACGGAACGGAACCAGGTCACGAAAGCAGCGGGAGATGTGATGGCGGGCATTGCAATCCTTTCTCGTAGATGCGCTATCTTGACGCGCTATGCCTCATCCGGCAACTGGCCTCTGATTGTTCAGTTCTCGTATGGCAGCCTGTCTTGCGCGATAAAGGTACCTCTGATTTCTCACCAGCCAGACACTAAAGCCGCAAATGTTTGATGCTTATTTGTGGGAGCCCGATTTATCGGGCGATTTCAAGATTGACTATCGCCCGATAAA
>JAVHSB010000063.1:0-5202 GCA_036171955.1 Sideroxydans sp. | reverse complement strand
AAGGCCTGCCCGACCAGTGCGCGCCTGTTCGGCGACATCCATGACCCGGAATCCGAAGTGTCGCTGGCGATCCGCGAGGATGGCGGCTATGCGCTGATGCCGGAATGGGGCACGCATCCTTCCAACCACTACTTGCCGCGGCGCAAGACCAAGATGAAGATCCATGCGGACGAGCTGGAGCGCGCCGACAATCCGCTCAAGCTGGACCATCAATTGCCCATGCCGGACAAGGATCAGCCGACGATGGACGATGTGTCGGCCTGGTAACCAGAATTAAGCGAGATATTATGAAACCAGCATTCTCCGTGATTTTTCTGACCACCCTGATCGGTGCGGGGCAAGGCCTGTTCCTGGCATTGTTCACGCATCAGTCCTATGCGCTGTTCGGCCTGTTACCGATGCAGTCCGACGCCTTCTACGGCTACGGTACGCTCATCGTGCTGGTATTGCTGGCCGGTGGACTGGTCGCTTCGTTCTTCCACCTCGGCCATCCCGAGCGTGCCTGGCGCGCCGCCGCGCAATGGCGCACTTCCTGGCTGTCGCGTGAAGTGATCGTGCTGCCTGCCTTCATGGGCGTGGCCTTCCTGTTCGGCGTGTCGCATCTGTTTGGCATCCGCCCTGAAATCGTGACCCTGCCGGGCGGCATGGTGGTCGATCTGTCGGTGTTGCTGGGAGTGGCGGGAACGCTGTTGGCATTCGCGCTGTTCGTGTGCACGGCGATGATCTATGCCTGCCTGCGTTTCCTGCGCGAATGGAATTCGCCCTTGACCGTCATCAACTATATCCTGATGGGCGGATCTTCCGGCTTCATCCTAGCGGCGTTCTATGCGGCCTCGGCAGCGCCCGATCAGGCCGACTTCTTCGCCGGCTGGGCGATCATCATCACCGTGCTGGCATTGATTGGACGTGCCGCCTCGCTCTGGCGCAATGCGCGCCTGAAGCCGACTTCCACCATTCAGACTGCCATCGGCGTGAAACACCCGAAGATCACGCAGCGTTCGATGGGCGCGATGGGCGGATCGTTCAATACGCGCGAGTTTTTCCACGGCAAGAGCGCGGCGTTCCTGCGCGCGATCAAGCCGGCATTCCTGGTCATGGCGTTCGTGCTGCCGCTGGCCTTGCTGGCGCTGGGCCTGTTCACGCCCGCCCTGCTCGGCGTCGCGTTTATAATCCAGTACCTCGGGCTGATGGCGGAGCGCTGGTTCTTCTTTGCGCAGGCCAACCATCCGCAGAACCTCTATTACCAGACCATAGGTTGATCGCGACATTTTGAAGACCTCTCACACTCGTAATTACTGGCTGCACCACCTGTTGCCATTCATGCATTGGAAACACCTGGTGGACAAGGCGTCCACCCGCGCCGACCTGATTGCCGGCATCACCGGCGCGTTGATCGTGCTGCCGCAGGGCGTGGCTTTCGCCACCATTGCCGGAATGCCGCCGGAATACGGCCTGTATGCGGCCATGGTGCCGGCGATCATTGCCGCGCTGTTCGGTTCGAGCTGGCATCTGGTGTCCGGCCCCACCACAGCCATCTCCATCGCGGTGTTCGCCGCCATGAGTCCGCTGGCCGAACCGGGTTCACCGCAATTCATCCAGATGGTGCTGACGCTGACCTTCCTGGTCGGATTGTTCCAGCTGATCCTCGGCATGGCGCGCATGGGGGTGCTGGTCAACTTTATTTCGCATACCGTGGTGATCGGTTTTACGGCGGGAGCGGCGGTTCTGATCGCGGCCAGCCAGGTGAAAAATTTCTTCGGCATCGAGATTGCGCGCGGCTCGCATTTTCACGTGGTGATCGAACAACTGTTCCTGCAAATTGGCAACCTCAATCCCTGGGTCACGCTGGTCGGCACCTTGACGCTGGCGGCCGGCATCCTGGCCAAGCGTTTCATATCCAAGCTGCCGTACATGATCGTAGCCATGGTGGTGGGCAGCGTGGTCGCATGGTTGCTCAATCGCGAATTGGGCGTGGATGTCACGCAGATTAAGACGGTCGGTGCGCTGCCATCGCATCTGCCGCCGCTGTCGCTGCCGGATTTTTCGTATGCGACCCTGCACAAGGTGATCTTCCCGGCCCTGATAGTGACCATGCTGGCGCTGACCGAGGCGGTCTCCATCTCGCGTGCGATTGCGGTGAGATCGGAGCAGCGCATCGACGGTAACCAGGAATTCATCGGCCAGGGCCTGTCCAATCTGGTCGGCAGCTTCTTCTCCAGTTATGCCTCGTGCGGCTCCTTCAACCGCAGCGGCGTGAACTACGCGGCGGGTGCGAAGACGCCGCTGGCGACGGTGTACGCTTCCGGCTTTCTGGTGCTGGTACTGTTGCTGGTCGCGCCGCTGGCCGCCTATCTGCCGACGGCTGCGATGGCGGGCGTCCTGTTCCTCGTGGCATGGGGGCTCATCGACTTTCATCACATTTCCAGCATCATGAAGACCAGCCGGGCGGAGACCGTCATCCTGTGGGTGACACTGGCCGGTACATTGGTTGATCTTGAAAAAGGCATCTTCTTCGGCATCCTGCTGTCATTGGCGATCTATCTGTACCGTGTTTCCAAGCCCGGCATGCGTCCGGTCGTCCCGGCAAAGGAAGAGGGCGCCTACCATTTCGTCGGTGCAGATGATCATCCGCAATGCCCGCAACTGTCCATCATGCGCATCAATGGTGCATTGTTTTTCGGTGCGGTCGATAACGTGCGTGACCGCCTGCGCCAGATTGACGAGGTGAACCCGCTGCAGAAATCGTTGATGCTTACAGCACGTGGTGTGACCTTCGTCGATGTGGCTGGTGCCGAGATGCTGGCCCAGGAGGCGCGCCGCCGCAAGAAAATGGGCGGCAGGTTGTATTTCTATTCGTGCAAGCAAGCGACGATCGACTTTTTGCGGCAGAGTGGGGCGATGAAGGATATCGGCGAGGAGAATTTCTTTCCGGTGATGTCGAACTGGCTCAAGCCTATCTATTCCGGACTCGATCCGGATATCTGCCGCAATTGCACAGCGCGCATCTTCAGCGAATGCAATGTCAGATTGCCGAACGGTGAACCGAGGACTAACTAGCGTGTAGTTTATGAAGGAGGCCAGATGAACAGCAAAGCCAGCCATACCAGAACCATCGTTGCGGCCTTAATCTTTCTTGCGGTCGGTGTGTCCGCTTTCGCATTTGCGCCCAGCCGCGAGATCGCAGTCGTTCTGAATTTGCTGCTGCTGACGGTGTTCCTGTTCGCCTTCGAGGTGGTCGGCGTGGATGTGGCGGCGGTCACCATCATGGTGCTGCTGGGTCTGATCAGTCACTTCAGCGGTGTGGTCGGCTTGCCGCAGCCGCTGGTCGAAGGACGGGAACTGTTCCGCGGCTTCTCCGGCAATGCGGTGATCTCCATCATCGCCGTGATGATTGTCGGCGCAGGGCTGGACAAGACCGGTCTGATGAACAAGGTCGCCGGTTTCATCCTGCGCGTGGCAGGCAAGACCGAAGGACGCATCATCCCGGCGATCTCCAGTACCGTGGGTTTCATCTCCAGTTTCATGCAGAACGTCGGCGCGGCAGCGCTGTTCCTGCCGGTGGTCGGGCGCGTCTCGGCACGCACCGGTTTGCCGATGTCGCGTCTGCTGATGCCCATGGGGTTCTGCGCCATCCTCGGCGGCACCATCACCATGGTCGGCTCCAGCCCGTTGATCCTGCTCAATGACTTGATGCTGGCCTCCAACAAGGGCTTGGCACCCGAGCAGCAGATGCAGACCTGGTCGTTGTTCTCGGTCACGCCGATCGGGCTGGCCTTGCTCGCCACGGGTATCGCCTATTTTGTACTGGCAGGCCGCTTTGTCCTGCCGGGCGGAGACAAGGCAAGCGTGACCAGCGGCGCCAACGCGATGGATTATTTCCAGCAACTTTACGGTCTGGACTACGCTGCGTTCGAGGTGGTGGTGCCTGCCGACAGTCCGCTGGTCGGCCACGTCATCAACGATATCGAGCAACCGAACCGTTTGCGTGTCATTGCCTTCATGCGCGGCAGCGACGATCTGCGCATCGGGCCGGCGCGCGACATCGAGATCGTGGCCGGTTGTGTGCTGGGTATCCTGGGCGCGCCGGAACGGCTACGCGAGTTCGCATCTATCAACGGGCTGCAGCTGCGCGAGGAGTTGGACACCTTCGCCGAGCAGTTGTCGGCGGCGAAGTCGGGTATCGCTGAACTGGTCATCCCGCCCCGTTCAGAATTGATCGGCAAGAGTGCACGCGATCTGTGGCTGCGCAAGAAATACGGGGTCTCGCTGATGGCCTTGCATCGCGGTAGCAAGACGATGCGCGAAGGCGACGGGGTGCGCGATATCCCTTTCCAGTCGGGTGATGCGCTGGTGGTGCATACCGGCTGGGAGACACTTGCCCATCTGGAGAAGGACAAGAACTTTGTCGTTGTCACTACCGAGTTCCCCCATGAAGAGCTGCGTCCGCACAAGGTAAAGGCGGCGCTGGGCAGTTTCCTGTTGGCGCTGGTGCTGATCCTGTTCACCAATATCACGCTCTCTATCGCGCTGATGACGGGTGCGCTCGGCATGATCCTGCTGCGCGTGCTCAGCATAGACGAGGCGTATCGCGCGGTGAGCTGGAAATCGGTGTTCCTGCTGGCCAGTCTGATCCCGCTCGGCCTCGCGGTGGAGACCAGCGGCACGGCCAGATGGATCGCCGAGCAGACGCTGTCTGTGTTGGGCGGCACACCGATCTGGGTGATCCAGCTGGCGATCGTCATCCTGGCCACCTTCTTCACGCTGGTGATGTCGAACGTGGGGGCGACGGTGCTGTTGGTGCCGCTGGCGGTGAACATCGCCATCGGTGCGGGGGCGGACCCGGCGGTGTTCGCACTGACCGTGGCGCTGGCGACTTCCAATTCCTTCTTCCTGCCGACCCACCAGGTCAACGCGCTGCTGATGGGGCCGGGCGGATACCGGGTGGCCGATTACATGCGCGCCGGCGGCATCATGACCATCCTGTTCCTTGCCGTGCTGATGATCATGTTGAACCTGATTTTCTGACATGCGCATGATCCCTTCAATTTGAAGCCGTGGGCAGCATGAATAGCCGTCTTGCACGCTTTTTCCCATTCCTGTCCTGGTGGCCATTCAGCGGTGCGAACGTCAGGGCCGACCTGGTCGCCGGCATCACCGTCGCGCTGGTGCTGATCCCGCAATCCATGGCCTATGCGCAGCTGG
>JAVHSB010000062.1:0-1103 GCA_036171955.1 Sideroxydans sp. | reverse complement strand
CAAGTCCCCTGCGCGGCGGCGGTGGCAACAGGGCTTTGAGCGCGCCGAAGCCGTCAACCTTCTGCACGATGACCTGTTTGTCATTCCCCGCGAAGTTCTGCGCCAGCAGCTCGAAATCGGTCGGGTGCAGTTCGAACAGGCGCATGCGATCCTCTTCGCGCAGCAGAGACTGCGCCACCAGCGGCGAGCCGGGATACAGTTTTAACTCGCCATCGGGGTTCAGGTGTTTGACCATGCGCACGTATTCCGCCAACGATTCTGGCAGGTCAGAGGCATCCCACAGACGCGCGATGCCGCTTTCGTATTCCGCGTTTTTCGCCGCATAGCCGCTCATCAATTCGTAACATCCCGCGCCCGCATGGGTGTCGATATACCAATAGGGTTTGTCTTTCTGCGCGAGGTAATGCAGCAGTTCCAACTCGACAAAATGCTTCAGCACATCGGCGTGGTTGCCGGCGTGGAAGGCGTGGCGATAACTCAGCATAAAAACTCTTTCATTCTATGATTCCAATATTTCCAATCTCGTCATTCCCGCGCTGCGTGTGTTGTTGGGACTTTAGCCCCGTACAACCACGGCGTACCCCTTGCGGGCGCAGGCGGGAAAACAAGCCGCTTGCGGCGAGTTTCGAGGTACGGCCATCCAGTCAATTAGACAAATCCTGCGCAGCAGGACAAAACCTAACTGCATATTAAATGACAACACTGGATTCCCGCCTACGCGGGAATGACGTGCCACTTGCGATGCTTCTGTTTTTACTCCGCATGCAACGCTTCAACAGGGTCGAGCCGTGCGGCGCGCAGGGCGGGAGCAACACCCGCCGCGAGGCCAATGGTGATGGCCGTCAGTTCGGCCAGCACGGCATACAGCCACGGCGTGTGCACGGGCAGTGCGGGAATGAGCAGATGCAAGCCCTGTGCGATACCGACGCCCATGAGCAAGCCCATGATGCCGCCCAGGGCGGAGAGCATGATGGCTTCGCCGAGGAACAGCATCAGCACCTGGTTCTCGCGCGCGCCCAGTGCGCGCAACAGGCCGATCTCGGCGGTGCGTTCGGTGACGGCCATGGTCATGATGGTGAGGATGCCGACTGCACCCACCAGCA
>JAVHSB010000061.1:0-1105 GCA_036171955.1 Sideroxydans sp. | reverse complement strand
TGCCGACCAGTACACCACCCAGTGCCTGCGCGCCCAGTGTCAGGCCGACGATCAAGGGTACGGCAACCGGCAGCAGCGAGGGTACTATCATCTCGCGGATGGCTGCCTTGGTGAGCATATCCACGCAGGTGCCGTATTCCGGCTTGCCGGTGCCTTCCATGATGCCGGGGATCTCCTTGAACTGGCGGCGCACCTCAACGACCACCGAGCCGGCGGCACGGCCGACCGCTTCCATGCCCATCGCGGCGAACAGATAGGGCACCATGCCGCCAATGAACAGGCCGATGATGACCATGTGATTGGATAGGTCGAAAGTCAGCGCGGTGCCGCCGTGGGTGGCGAGCGCGTGCGTGTAGTCGGCGAAGAGCACCAGCGCCGCCAGACCGGCAGAACCGATGGCATAGCCTTTGGTCACTGCCTTGGTAGTGTTGCCCACCGCATCAAGCGGGTCGGTGATGTTTCGGATGTTGTCCGGCAGTCCCGCCATTTCGGCGATGCCGCCGGCGTTGTCGGTGATCGGGCCGTAAGCATCCAGTGCGACGATGATGCCGGCCATGGACAGCATCGAGGTCGCGGCGATGGCGATACCATACAGTCCTGCCAGCTCATACGCTCCCCAGATTGACAGGCACACTGCAATCACGGGTGCGGCGGTGGATTTCATCGACACGCCGAGGCCGGCGATCACGTTGGTGCCATGGCCGGTGGTGGAGGCTTGCGCAATGTGGCGCACCGGGCTGTATTCGGTGGCGGTGTAGTACTCGGTGATCCACACCATTGCCGCAGTCAGGGCGAGGCCAATCAGGGAGGCCAGGTACAGGCTCATGGATGAAACCAGCACGCCATCGATCATCACGCCGTCTCCGAGGATCCAGGTCGTCACCGGGTAGAACGCGAGCACCGCCAGAACGCCTGAAACGAGCAAGCCGCGATACAGCGCGTTCATGATCTTGCCGCCTTCCTGTGCCTTGACGAAGAACGTGCCGATGATTGAGGCGATGATCGATACCCCGCCCAGCACCAGCGGATAGAGCACGGCATCGGGAGAGCCGCTGATCAGCAATCCACCCAGCACCATGGTGGCGATGGTGGTCACGGCGTAGGT
>JAVHSB010000060.1:0-5240 GCA_036171955.1 Sideroxydans sp. | reverse complement strand
ACCGCTGACCTCTTGCATGCCATGCAAGCGCTCTCCCAGCTGAGCTATACCCCCGGGGTGCCCCGAAAAGAGCGCGCATTATAGTGATGCCCCCCCACCTTGTAAAGCGCGTCAGGCGGTTTTTTTGGCGAGGTTCTGCTCGATGCGCCGCAACACTGTTTCGCGCGGGAAAAGCGCCACCAAGGCATCGACCGATGGCGTCTGCGTTTGGCCGGTGAGCATCACGCGCAGCGGCATCGCCAGCTTTGGCATCTTCAATCCATGGCTGCCGATGATCTCCTTGATCGCCGCGCCGACCGATGCCGTATCCCAGTTGATCGTGCTGAAACGCTGGAGCAGTTCGCGCAGGGCCGGCAATGCCTCGGCGGAGAGATGCGCATCGAGCAGGGCCGCGTCCGGATGCAGATCGATATAGAAAACCTCCGCAGCATCGGCCAGTTCGTTCAGGGTCGCGCTCCGCTCTTTGTACAAACCGACCACCGATGCGAGGGCGGGGCTTGCGCCGACCACTATGTCGCGCGCTTCGAGGCGTGGCCGCACCTTGGTTGCCAGTTCATCGTTGTCCATCTGTTTCAGATAATGATTGTTCAACCATTTCAGTTTCTCGGTGTTGAACTGTGCGGCCGATGGCGTGATGTGGTCGAGGTCGAACCACTGGCAGAACTGTTTGACAGTGAACACTTCATCGTCACCGTGCGACCAGCCGAGGCGGGCGAGGTAGTTGATGACTGCCTCGGGCAGATAACCGTCCTCGTCGTATTGCATCACGCTCACGGCGCCGTGGCGCTTGGACAGTTTGGTGCCGTCATCGCCCAGGATCATGGACAGGTGGGCATAGTTCGGCACTGTCGCGCCCAGGGCCTTCAGGATATTGATCTGGCGCGGGGTGTTGTTGACATGGTCGTCGCCGCGGATCACTTGGGTGATGCCCATATCCCAGTCATCCACCACGACGCAGAAATTATAGGTCGGCGTGCCATCGGCGCGGGCGATGATGAGGTCGTCCAGTTCGGCGTTGCTGAATTCGATATGGCCTTTGACCATATCCTTCCAGCCCACGCTCCCCGTGGCCGGGTTCTTGAAGCGGACCACGGGCTTTACCCCGGCAGGTATCGGCGGCAGGGTCTTGCCGGATTCGGGACGCCAAGTACCGTTATAACGCGGTTTTTCCCCCCGCGCGCGCTGTGCTTCGCGCATGGCATCCAGTTCGGCAGACGAGGTGTAGCAGTAATAGGCTTGGCCGGCTGCCAGCATCTGCTGGATGACTTCCTTGTAGCGCGGCATACGCTGCAACTGATAGAACGGGCCTTCATCGTAATTCAGCTTGAGCCAGGACATGCCGTCCAGGATCGCTTGTACCGCTTCGGGGGTCGATCGCTCCAGATCCGTATCTTCGATGCGCAGGATGAAAGTGCCGCCGTGCTTGCGGGCGTAGGCCCAGGAGAAGAGCGCGGTGCGGGCGCCGCCAATGTGCAGATAGCCGGTGGGGCTGGGGGCGAAACGGGTACGAACGGTCATAGATGATTCCTGAGGGTGCGGCCAAAAATGGGGCCGCGCATTTTACGCCAGAAGACTGAATCCGATAAAACAAATTGACCTGCGCAGTTGCCCCGTGATTAAATGCGCGCCCTCGATTGGGCGGTTAGCTCAGTGGTAGAGCACTGCCTTCACACGGCAGGGGTCACTGGTTCGAACCCAGTACCGCCCACCAATCGAATCAAGCAGTTCCATCACTCTTCAAAAAAACAATCTAAACGGCAGCGTGACCAAAACGTGACCGCTCATCCAACCTCGCAACAGCATTACGAACATTATCCGGCGCAAGGTGCGCGTATCGCTCGGTCATTCTGATCGTGCTACGCCCGGTTGTCCGCTTTCTCCGCAGTCACCTTTACATTTGCGATGACGATTGTTACCTTTCCTGCCGGAGATGGCATGCCTCCCGGAGTAATGTCAGAATCGCCTTCAACGGCTGATGATGCCTACCGGGAATCCGGCGACGGGACGGTAGGTTTTTTCTGCCCTTCTGTTGGATCGGGCATTCAATCAGTAATGACGGAGATGGTATGGGCTTGTATGGTTTCTTTGCTGTAGGCATCGGCGCGGCGGTAGGGGCGTGGTTGCGCTGGGGTCTGGGCATTTTGCTCAATCCGGTATTTCCCGCGCTCCCTTTCGGCACGCTTGCGGCCAATCTGGTCGGCGGTTATCTGGTGGGCGTGGCAGTCGCTTTCTTTTCCAGTCATGCCGGGCTGCCGCCGGAAGCACGGCTTCTCGTCATCACCGGCTTTCTGGGCGGTCTCACCACGTTCTCCACTTTTTCCGCCGAGGCGGTGAGCATGATTTCACGCAGCGAATTCCTTTTGGCCACCCTCCACACAACCGCCCACCTCGGCGGGTCGCTGGTCATGACGATGCTGGGAATGTTGACCTTCAGCCTGTTCAAGGCGCAGGGGGCGGCATGAGCGCGTTTTGCGTTAGCTTCGCTCAACTGGATTGAGGAGACATCATGCACGGTAACTATCTCAAATTTTATGTGCACGAAAATCGCAAGCACAATCACATCCTGGTATATGAATGGCTGCTGGAGCAGGCAAAAAAGCTAGGCATCCACGGCGGATCGGCATTCAAGGCCATCGCCGGCTTCGGTCGCCACGGCATCCTGCACGAGGATCGTTTTTTCGAGTTGGCTGGCGATCTGGCGGTGGAAGTCGAATTCATTGTCAGTGACGAGCAGGCGCAGCAGCTGCTGGATATGATCGTCGCGGAAGGTTTGCCACTGTTCTATATCAGGTTGTCCGCCGAATATGGCGTCATCAATGGTGAATCCCGATAGCCGCGAAAGCGCGCCCCCTGCAAACTTATCCGAAGTGATCACGCCATGCGTGAATGGTGCAGAGCAGGAGATGTCAGGAATGCAAAACAATTCCGGTGGAATAATCGCGCCGCGGCTGGTTGAACGTATCCGGGTTTTGGGCGTTCAGCTATAATCGGTCCGATTTGTGCATCCGATCCAGCCGGATGTTTGGCTAATTCGTAGCAGAGGAGAATTACATGCGTATAGGCATTCCTGCGGAGACCCTCGCAGGCGAGACGCGCGTCGCAGCGACGCCGGAGACCGTCAAGAAGATGATTGCTGTCGGCCATCAGGTAATGGTGCAACAGGACGCCGGTGCCGGTGCCAGTATTCCGGATGAGGAATTCGCGGCGGCCGGTGCGAAGCTGGTCGGTGCGGAGGATATCTACAGTCAGGCCGAGATCGTGTTCAAGGTCAGGGCGCCCGCAGCCGATGAATTGTCCCGCCTGCACAAGGGAACCGTACTGATCGGCCTGCTCAACCCGCATAGCGCGGACCAGGTCGCGGCCTATGCCACTCAGGGTATCGTCGCCTTTTCCATGGAGAAACTGCCGCGCACCTCGCGCGCGCAGGCAATGGATGTGCTGTCTTCTCAGGCGAACATTGCCGGCTACAAGGCGGTGATCGTGGCTGCCAATCTGTATAAACGTTTCTTCCCGATGTTGATGACCGCTGCCGGAACGGTGAAGGCAGCGCGCGTCGTGGTGCTCGGCGTCGGGGTTGCCGGATTGCAGGCCATCGCGACGGCCAAACGACTGGGAGCGGTGATCGAGGCGTCGGATGTGCGTCCGGCGGTGAAGGAGCAGGTCGAGTCGCTGGGGGCAAAATTCATCGATGTGCCTTACGAGACCGACGAGGAGCGCGAAGCAGCGGCAGGTGTGGGCGGTTATGCCAAACCGATGCCGAAGAGCTGGATGGATCGGCAAAAGGTCGAGGTGGCCAAGCGGGTCGCGCTGGCGGATGTGGTCATCACCACGGCCCTGATCCCCGGTCGTCCGGCACCGGTCCTGGTCAGCGAAGAGATGGTGAAATCGATGAAACCCGGTTCAGTGATCGTTGATCTGGCGGCGGAGGCGGGCGGCAATTGCCCGTTGACCGAGCTAAACCGTACCGTGGTCAAGCACGGCGTGACCCTGGTGGGCGAATCCAATCTGCCGGGAACGGTGGCGGCAGACGCCTCGGCGTTGTATGCGCGCAATCTGCTCAATTTCCTCAATCTGTTGTGCGATCCCAAGAACGGGGGAGCGCTGAACATCAATCGTGAAGATGACATCATCGCCGGTTCGCTGATCGCGATCGATGGTGCGGCCATCGCCAAGTAAAGGAGCGAAACATGAACGGAGTCGATCCTGTAGTCCTCAATCTCACCGTGTTCGTGCTGGCGATCTTCGTTGGTTACCACGTGGTGTGGAATGTAACCCCGGCCTTGCATACACCCCTGATGGCCGTGACCAATGCGGTGTCGGGCATCATCATCGATGGAGCCATGCTGGCCGCCGGCCCGCAGCAACTGGATGTGGGCACGGTGCTGGGGCTGGTGGCGGTGACCCTGGCCGCAGTGAACGTGTTCGGCGGCTTTCTGGTCACCAAGCGCATGCTGGATATGTTCAAGAAGAAGAGCAAATAAGGAATCCCCATGTCAGCCAATTCTGTCGCAATCGCATATCTCGTCGCCGCCGTCCTGTTCATCCTGACGCTGAAGGGCTTGAGTTCTCCCGCCACTTCGCGGCGTGGCAACCAGTTCGGCATGATCGGCATGGTAATCGCCGTGCTGACCACGCTGACCTTGACCCATAACTGGATGTACATCCTGCTCGCCATCGCGGTCGGCGGGACCATCGGTGCGATTATTGCCCGGCGCATCCAGATGACGGCAATGCCGGAACTGGTGGCGGCGATGCACTCGCTGGTCGGTCTGGCTGCGGTGCTGGTCGCGATGTCGGCCTTCAATAATCCGGTCGCCTACGGCATCGCACTGCCCGGCGAGATGCTGCATTCCAGCAACCGCATCGAGCTATTCATCGGCACATTCGTCGGTGCGATCACCTTCACCGGCTCCATCATCGCCTTCCTCAAGTTGTCCGGCAGAATGTCCGGCAAGCCGATTCGCTTCGCCGGACAGCACTGGGTGAATTTGAGTCTCGCCGTCGTGATGGTCGGTTTCGGCATTGCCTTCTTCTTGCAACCGGCATGGACGCCTTTCCTGATCATGACCGCCATCGCCCTGGCGCTGGGGATTCTGCTCATCGTGCCGATCGGCGGGGCAGATATGCCGGTGGTGATTTCGATGCTGAACTCATATTCCGGATGGGCGGCGGCCGGCATCGGCTTCACGCTGAACAACAACATGCTGATCATCGCGGGTAGCCTGGTGGGCAGCTCCGGC
>JAVHSB010000059.1:0-1111 GCA_036171955.1 Sideroxydans sp. | reverse complement strand
CCTGGTCGCTTTTGATCGCGCAGTTGCCCGTGGCCGGGCGGACGCCCTTCAGCATCCAGTCATCCCAGGCCTGAAACGGTTTTTTGCTGCACGCGATGTCGCGCACCAGTTCCGCCGAGCCTTCGAAGATCGGGTATAGGAAAAGGTAATGGGTCATGTTGTCCATCCCGTTCAGTTCCTGCGCGAGTTTCTTGCAATATCCGCACTTGGGATCTTCAAAGGTGATCAGCACGCGCTTGCCATTGCCCTTGACCTTCTTAAGCGCAAGTTCGAGCGGCAGCTTGCTCACGTCGATGGCGAACAACTGGCGCGCGCGCGCTTCGGTGATATTGCTGCGCTTGTTCAGGTCGAACAGGCTGCCATCAATCAGATACTGGCCGCTTTCGTCGCTGTAGAAAATATGGCCGCCGGTCACCACTTCGTACACGCCGCTTATGGGCGAAGGGTTCACCTGCTGGATTTCGCCGATCAATTGCTGGTAATTGCTCTGCAGCGTTTCCTTGAGGACGGCCGCCTTGTCGTTGGCGGCATGGGCGTAGGAGGTCAGGCACAGCAGCAACAGCAGGATTCTGGTCATGGGGATTTTCCTTGTGGTGGGATTAGTGCAGCGCGTGCCGTGCCAGCATCTTTTTCAGCGGCGTGACCGCGTTGGTCGCGGCCAGGCCGACGTTGCGCAACGTGCGCAGCAGCGGATTGCCGTTGACGAAAAGGTGCTTGAGCGCATCGGTGGTCAGTTGCATGGTCAGGATGTCTTCCTGTCGCGCTTTCTCGTAACGGTGCAGCAGGTGCAGATCGCCGCAATCCTGTGTGCCGCGCTGCAGCAGGATATGCGCCAGTTCGCGCGCGTCGCGCAGGCCGAGGTTCACCCCCTGTCCGGCCAGCGGATGCACGTTGTGCGCGGCGTCACCGATCAGGGCCAGACGCGGCTGCGTGATGTGCGCCAGATTCAGCACGCGCAAGGGGAAGGCGGCGGGCGGCGTGACCAGGGTCAAATCGCCGAGGGTATGGCTGGCGGCTTCTGCCACGCGCGCGCAGAGCTGCGGGGGAGTGAGCGCGAGCAGTTCGGCCGACTTTTCCGGGCTCACCGACCACACCATGGAGACGCGGCGAC
>JAVHSB010000058.1:0-1117 GCA_036171955.1 Sideroxydans sp. | reverse complement strand
GCCATCAATCCGCCCGGCAGGGTGATGTAACCGCCCATGCCCAGCACCACATCCGGACGGTGGCGGAAGATCGCGCCTGCGCTCTGCCCCAGCGCGCGCAGCAAGGTGAACGGCAAGGTCAGCAGGCGCAGCACACCTTTGCCGCGCACTCCGGAAAAATTCACCCACGCCATTTGATAACCGTGCTTCGGTACCAGCTCCGCTTCCATACTGTTGGGTGCGCCCAGCCAGACGATGTTCCAGCCCTGTGCATGCAGCGCGTCGGCAACAGCCAGCCCGGGGAAAATGTGCCCCCCTGTTCCACCGGCCATGATGAGGATGGTGCGGCTCATATCGGCAGCCCCCTTGCGACTCTTCTGTTCTCGTAATCAATGCGCAGCAGCACCGCCACGGCGACCAGGTTCATCACCAGTCCGCTGCCGCCATAACTCAGGAAGGGCAGGGTCAGCCCCTTGGTCGGCAGCACGCCCATGTTGACGCCGATGTTGATCATCGCCTGCACGCCCAGCCACACCGCGATTCCCTGCGCCACCAGCGCGGCGTACAGCCGATCCGACATCGCCGCATGGCGGCCGATGGCAAAGGCGCGCACGATCAGCCAGGAAAACAGCAGCAACACCACGCACACCCCGAGCAGTCCCAGTTCCTCCGCGATCACCGCGAGCAGGAAATCGGTATGCGCTTCCGGCAGATAGAATAGTTTTTCCACGCTGCCACCGAGGCCAACCCCGAGCCATTCCCCGCGCCCGAAGGCGATTAGGGCATGGCTCAACTGATAACCCTTGCCGTAGGGATCGGCCCATGGATCGAGGAATCCGAGCACGCGCTGCATGCGGTATTCGGACGAAAGTACCAGCGCCGCGAATGCCAGCGGCAACAGCAGCACCAAGCCCAGGAATATCTTCAGGTTGAACCCGCCCAGCCACAGGGTGGCCATGGCGATCATGCAGATCACCACCAGCGCGCCCATGTCGGGCTCGAGCAGCAGCAGGGTGCCGACCAGCGCCATCACGCCGAACATCGGCAGGAACGATTGCAGGAAACGGTCGCGCAGCGCGGCTTTGCGCACCGCATAATCCGCCGCATAGATCACGGCGAAGAACTTCATCAGCTCCGA
>JAVHSB010000057.1:0-5292 GCA_036171955.1 Sideroxydans sp. | reverse complement strand
TCGCCGTAGCCCATGCCCTCTTTGCCGGTAGCGAGCTTGAACAGCCAGTACACGCTCCACAGCACAAGATACCCGGCGACGGCTCCGACCACCGCCTGCTCGAGCGAGGTGAACGTCGAGTTCAGATTGCACAGCAGGCCCAGCCACAGCAATGGCAGGGTGATGGCATCCGGCAGCAACTGCGTGTCGAAGTCGATGCAGGTGAGCGCAATCAAGGCCCAGACGAAGAACAACGCGGCAAAGCCGGCTGGCCCGAAACCGAAATGCCAGGCGGCATAGGCGCTCAACAATCCGGTTACGGCCTCGACAATGGGATAGCGCCACGAAATGTGCGCCCCGCAACCGGCGCAACGTCCGCGCAGAAACAGATAGCTCAATAAGGGAATGTTCTCCAGCGCACCTATCGGATGCTGGCAATGCGGACAGGCCGAGCGCGGCAGTACCAGATTGAATGGTGCGCCGACCGGCTCCGGCTTGCCGCTCAATTCGGCACACTGCGCCTGCCAGTCGCGCTCCATCATTTTTGGCAGTCGATAGATGACGACGTTGAGAAAACTGCCGACCATCAGTCCGAGTAGCCCGCAGGCAATGGTAAAAAACAGCGGCATTGTTTTTAGAAGCTCAAATAATTCGGACATGGTGGTGGATTTTTGTAAAGTCTAGTGCGTTGGCAGTTTATGTGGGTGTGAAAACAGCACGCCGGTGGGCTGTTGCGTCCAGGAAGTCCGGGAAAAAGTCAGCAGAGGGATGGGGTGGGTGCATTGTGTAACGTCCCACAAAGGCGCTGCAACCGCGCTGCGCCTTTGCGACTGGGGACGGCTAACCGACTGCCTGGCCCATCTTGAAGATGGGCAAGTACATGGCGACCACCATCCCGCCAATGAGGGTGCCGAGCACCACCATGATGACGGGTTCCATCAGGCTGGACAATGCCTCCACCGCGTCATCCACCTCGGCTTCGTAAAAGTCCGCCACCTTGGACAGCATGCTGTCGATGGAGCCGGATTCCTCGCCGATGGCGACCATCTGCAGCACCATGCCGGGAAAGACATTGGTATTGATCATGGCCGCATTCAGGCTGCTGCCGGACGTTACTTCGCGCTGGATCTGTTTGGTCGCATCGTAATAGACCGCGTTGCCGGCGGCTCCGGCCACCGAATCGAATGCCTCGTCCAGTGGTACACCGGCGGCGAACATGGTGGACAGGGTGCGCGTCCAACGCGCGATGGTGGCTTTGCGCACCAGCGGGCCGAACACGGGGATTTTCAGCATGAGTTGATCCATGAGGCGCTGCATCTTCCTGCTGCGTTTCCAGGCGTAGAAGAATCCGTACACGCTGCCGCCGACGACGGAAAAGATCGCCCACCACCAGGCAACAAAGAAGTCGGAGATCGCCATAACCACGAGTGTCGGGGCGGGCAGGTTGGCGCCAAAACTGGAGAACAGCTCCTTGAAAGCCGGTATCACGAAAATCATGATGACGGCTGTGATAACAAAGGCAATAACGATAATGGAGATCGGATAGAACAAAGCCGATTTGATTTTGCTTTTGATCGCCTGGATTTTTTCCTTGTAGGTCGCCAGACGGTCGAGCAGGGTGTCGAGGATACCGGCGGCTTCGCCGGCGCCGATCAGGTTGCAGTACAAATCGTCGAAATAAAGCGGGAATTTGCGGAAGGCCTGCTCAAGACTGCTGCCGGTTTCCACATCGGTCTTGATGCTCATCAGCAACTGGGCGACCGCGGGATTGTCGTGCCCCTTGCCCACGATGTCGAAAGCCTGCAACAAAGGAACGCCCGATTTCATCATGGTGGCAAGCTGGCGGGTGAACAGCGCGATATCCTTTTCCCTGACTTTGCCGGAACCGGCGGAGCTCTTTTTGATCTTGCTTACATTGATGCCCTGACGCCGGAGATGTGCCGAGACGCTGGCTTCGCCCGGCGCGCGCATCTCGCCTTTAACGGCCTTGCCGGACTTGTCCTTGCCTTCCCAGGAGTAGAGGACTTCCTTGACCTTGATTTTTTCGCTAGCCATCGCGTTCCCCTGTCTCAAGTACTGCTCCGGAGCAGTTCCTGTAAAAGCTGCACATTATTGGCAATCGTTCGAATTATAAAGACATTTTGATGATGAGTGGCATTGTATTCTCTGCAATGGCGCGCAATCAACTGCTGTGAGGTTTCTTCTGTACTGGGAGGATGCGGGCGACTTTGACCGCGCGGTCCTGGGTCTGGATGATCTCGATCGGATAATCGCCGATTTTCAGGCTGGTGCCGGCTTCCGGGATGTCCTGCAGATGCTCCAGAATCAGCCCGTTTAGGGTCTTGGCTTCACCGAGCGGCAGATGCAGCCCGAGTTTGCGGTTCAGTTCACGCAGGCTGCTCGACCCTTCCAGCAACAGGCTGCCATCGTTCTGGCGCAGGAACTTGCCGGTTTGCGCCGGTGACTGGGTGGTAAATTCGCCGACGATTTCTTCCAGGATATTCTCCAGCGTGACCAGCCCGAGCAATTCACCGTATTCGTCCACGACCAGCCCCAGGCGCATGCGGCGTTCCTGGAATTGTTGCAGTTGCTTGAGCAAAGGGGTGTCGGAAGGGATGAAATAAGGTTCATACAGAATCTCGCGCAGTTCGGCGCTATCCAGTGTTTCGGTCTGTAACAGGGGCAGCACGCGTTTGATATGCAGAATCCCGATGATGTTATCGGGGGTTTCCGCATAAACCGGCAACAGCGTGTGGTGGCAAGTGACAAGCTGATGGCGCAGTTCATCCGGCGCGGTGCCGATGTCCAGCGCCTCGATCTGGTTGCGCGGAATCATCACGTCGTTGACGGTGATGCGCTCCAGATCCACCAGATTGAGCAGCATCTTCTGGTGCTTGCGCGGCAGGAAGTTTTCGGCATCCAGCACCAGCCCGCGCAGTTCCTCGAGCGTCATCTTCTGTTTGCTCTGGTCGGTCTGGATGCGGATGCGGAACAGCAACAACATCCCCTTGACCAGCGCCGTTGCCACCGAGACGATCGGATGAAACAGGGTGATCAACGGCGTCAGCACGTAACTGGCCGGCAGGGCCACGCGTTCCGGGTAGCTCGCGGCGATGATCTTGGGCATGATTTCGCTGAACACCACCAGCGCGAAAGTGATCGCCAGAGTGCCCACCAGAATGGCCACATCATCCTGCCCGAACAGGCGCAGGATGATGATGTTGGTCACTGCGGCCGCGGCGACATTGAGCAGCGTGTTGCCGAGCAGGATCGACCCCAGCAGTTTGTCCACCTTGCCCAGCAGTGCTGCTGTCAGTCGTGCGCTGCGATTGCCTTTGCGTACCAGGCTGTTGAGGCGGGCACGGTTGAGCGCCATCATGCTGGTCTCCGAGCCGGAAAAGAAGCCGCTGCAGATCAGCAGGAGAAACAGGATGGCAAACAGCGTGCCCAGTGAAATATCATCCAATGTATAAGGCCTTCACGAAAAGTCTGTTGCGAGTATCGGGGACGGCATCAAGCAGTGTCAACTTCACCAGTCCTTGAAAGTCAGCCCGATGCCGAAAGTGGTTTGCGCATGGTTATAGTCGATCAGGCTGTTGCCGTAGCCGCTGCCAAGCTGCAGGCTGAGTCGCGCCAGATGCAGGAAGTGCACGGGGGTTGACCAGTCCAGTTGCACATAGCCGCGCGGCTGGCCGGCCGACAGATTGCTGCGCGCCAGCAGGATGATTTCGTCGTCGGTGTCGGGCGACCAGTGCACTTCCATTTCCGCCCTGCCCAAATATTGCGCGATATCCGGATTGTCGTCGTTGGCCGCCGATTCCGGTATGCGCCACCAGCTGCGCGCGAGCAGGTAATAGTTGTCCCATTCCCATCCCCCCTGCAGATATGCCCGGTTCCAGCTGCGGGAGTATGGATTGGCCTGGCCGTTGGATTGGTGCGACAAGCCGAAATTGAGCAGTTTCCATCCTTGCGCATGGCCGGTGCCCAGGGTGCCGATGAGTTCCGGTTCGTAATTGGTTTCGCGGAAAGGCGAGGATTGCGCGCCGTTGAACAATTGCCAGAACGATTGCTGGGTAAATCCTGCCCAGAGCCTGAAGTCCTGGAACCAGAGCAGGTCGATCGCGCGGAAGTTGCCGATCTCCGATTTGGCGCTGAACTGGAATTTCAACTCGTTCTGCTGGTATGGCAAAGGCGCCGGCGCTGCATGGGCAGGCGAGGCGGGCTGCAGGTTGACGCGCGACGTATGATTGAACAGCACCCGGTTGGCGCGGTACGGCTCCAGACGCCGTACGCCAGCTGCATCCGGATTGCCGCGCCCGTCCAGATCCCAGGCGCGGGTGAGCGCCGAGCGTTGGAGGTAATGTTGCCCTGTGAGCGCGTCATAACAACCCAGCCGCGCTGCGTCGCTTGTTTTTTCCGCGCACTCTTTCCAGTCCGGTTTGGCCGCCTGCGCCGAGCCGGCCGCGAGAATTGCGCACAGCAGGAAAGCGCGCCTCATATCGACCGGACCTGCTGCCTGGCGCGCCACATCAGCCAGAGCCCGATCAGCACCATCGGCAGACTCAACCACTGCCCCATGCTCACACCCAATGTCATCAAACCGAAAATGCCGTCGTCCGGATTGCGCGCGAATTCCGCAATGAAGCGGAAGCTGCCGTAGCCGATCAGAAACAATCCGGAAACCGCCCCCACGGGCCGCGGCCGGCGCGAATACAGCCAGAGCAGGGTGAACAAGGCGACACCTTCCAGCGCAAACTCATACAACTGGGAGGGATGACGCGGGAGAGAGTCCACGCCGGGAAACACCATGCCCCACGGCGCATCGGTCGGTCGTCCCCACAACTCGCCGTTGATGAAATTGCCGATGCGCCCGAAGGCCAATCCGGGCGGCACGAGTGGCGCGATGAAGTCCATCAAGGCCAGCCATTGAATTTTGCGGGCGTGCGCGAACAGCGCCATCGCAACGAGCACGCCGAGAAACCCGCCATGGAATGACATGCCGCCTTCCCATACTGCGAGAATCTTCAGCGGGTGCGAGAAGTAATAGCCGGGGTTGTAGAACAGCACCTCGCCCAGCCGCCCGCCGAGCACAACGCCCAGCACGCCGTAGAACAGCAGATCGTCGAGAAACTTCTCGTCCCGGGGTTTTGCCCCCTTGCTCTTTGTGAGTGGGCTGGGGTGGGGGTCGCTGTTCAGTGCGCGCAGTCGCTTCCGCCCGAGCCAGATGAACGTCACGAACCCGAGCAGGTACATCAGTCCATACCAGTGGATGGCGAACGGGCCGAGCTGGAGTGCAACAGGGTCGAATTGCGG
>JAVHSB010000056.1:0-5301 GCA_036171955.1 Sideroxydans sp. | reverse complement strand
GGCCTGCACGATTCGATCAAGCAGCACGCGCAGCAACTGATGGCCTTGTCCGCCTTCACTCTGCCGCATGGCATGGTGCGCGTGCTGCTGGCGGAACAGTTGTACCGTGCCCACAGTCTGCTGCACAATCACCCCTATCATCGGGAGTGAACATGCACCACCTCTATCTCGCCTCGCAAAGCCCGCGCCGACGCGATCTGCTGCAACAGATCGGCGTCGAATTCTCCCTGCTGCTGTTGCGCAACGATGCGCGGCGGCAGATCGACGTGAATGAACTGCCGCTGGCACAGGAATATCCCGCCACCTATGCCGAGCGCGTTTGCCGCGAAAAAGCCCAGGCGGCGCAGGAGGCACTGCGCCTGCGCAACCTGCCCCCGGCTCCGATTCTCACCGCCGACACCGTGGTCGCGCTGGAGCAGCAGATCTTCGGCAAGCCCGAGGACGATGCGCACGCCGCCGCGATCCTGCGCCAGCTTTCGGGCCGCAGCCATGAGGTCATCACCGCCGTCGCCGTCGTTTTGGACGGGCGTATCGAGTGCCGCGTCGTCAGCTCGCGCATCCGCTTCGCCGTGCTCGACGAGACGCGCATCCGGCGCTATCTCGCCTCGGGCGAGGCGCAGGGCAAGGCCGGCGCCTATGGCATCCAGGGTCGTGCCGCCGCCTTTGTGCAGCACCTCGAAGGCAGCTTCAGCGGCGTGGTCGGCCTGCCGTTGCACGAAACGGCGGAATTGCTCAATTCTTTCGGCATCCCCACACCATGAACGAAGAAATCCTGATCAACGTCACGCCGCAGGAGACGCGGGTCGCCGTCATCCAGCAGGGTATCGTGCAGGAACTGCACATCGAGCGCGGCAGCCAGCGCGGTCTGGTCGGCAATGTCTATGTCGGCCGCGTCAAGCGCGTCCTGCCCGGGATGCAGTCGGCCTTCATCGATATCGGTCTCGAACGTTCCGCTTTCCTGCATGTCGCCGACATCTGGGAGAACCGCAGCGAGGGTGCCCCGCTCAAGCCGATTGAAAAAGTTTTGTTCGAAGGGCAGAGCGTGCTGGCCCAGGTGATCAAGGACCCGATCGGCAGCAAAGGGGCTCGCCTGTCCACCCAGCTCAGCTTCGCCGGACGCTTTCTGGTCTTCCTGCCGCAGGAATCGCACGTCGGCGTGTCGCAGCGCATCGAGGACGAAACAGAGCGCAATGTGCTGCGCTCCCGATTGCAGCAATTGCTGCCGCCCGCGCACAGCGGCGGCTACATCATCCGCACCCTGGCCGAGGGCGCCAGCGACGACGAGCTGCGCACCGACATCGACTACCTCGACAAGCTGTGGCACAACCAGCAGCTGCATTCGCAGCAGATCGGCGCACCGGCCCTGCTGTACAAGGAACTCGACATCAGCCTGCGCGTCCTGCGCGATTTCGCCAACGAGCAGGTTGCGCGCATTCTGGTGGACTCGCGCGACACCCACCTGCGCATGCAGGAGTTCGCCCGCGACTACAACACAGGTGCACTGCACCGGCTGAATCACTACATCGGCGCGCGCCCCCTGTTCGACCTGTACGGCGTGGAGGACGAGATTGAACACGCCCTGTCCAAGCGCGTCGATCTGAAATCCGGCGGCTACCTCATCATCGACCAGACCGAGGCACTGACCACCATCGACGTCAACACCGGCGGTTTCGTCGGCGGCCGCAATTTCGACGACACCATCTTCAAGACCAATCTGGAAGCGGCACAGGTGATCGCGCGCCAGCTGCGCCTGCGCAATCTGGGCGGCATCATCATCTGCGACTTCATCGACATGGATACGCAGGAGCACCGCGACGGGGTGCTGGAGGAGTTCCGCAAGATGCTGGCGCTCGACCGCACGCGCGTCAACGTGCACGGCTTTTCGGCGCTGGGCCTGATCGAGATGACGCGCAAGCGCACGCGCGAAAGTCTGGCGCACGTGCTGTGCGAGCCCTGCCCCGTGTGCCAGGGGCGCGGCCAGTTGAAGACGGCGCAGACCGTGTGTTACCAGATCCTGCGCGAGATCGTGCGCGAGGCGCGCCAGTTCAATGCGCGCGAATACCGCATCCTCGCCTCGCAACAGGTAGTCGATCTATTCCTCGACGAGGAATCGCAAAGCCTCGCCCAACTTTCTGATTTCATTGGCAAGCCGGTGTCGCTCCAGGTCGAAACGTTGTACAGCCAGGAGCAATACGATGTCATCCTGATGTGAGGCTCGCCGCATCCTGCGCCACAAAATCAAGCCGGCACCCGCCGGCTTTTTTGTATGATGACGTCATGTACACCCAGCAAGCTTCGCACAAGTCGCGCCCGAATCTGCTGTTCTGTCTGTGCGCGGCACTCTGTTTTCCGATCATGGGACTGGCGGCGGAATCGCCGTCCGCACCGGCGCTGATCGAGTCCGGCATCGATGAAACACAGGATTATGTTTCTCGCCGTTTCGTTGACTTGGCCAGCGACATCGATCGCTTTTTCGGGGGCGAGCGCCATTTCCAGGAAAGCAACGACAGCGTGCTCGAACTCGACTGGACCGAGCTGATGGAGCCGGGAGGCGCGCGGCAGGGCCGCCTGTCCGGCCGCGCCAAGCTGCATCTGCCGGCGACCGAGCATCGATTCCACCTTCTGCTGGAGAGCGACCCGGTGCAGAACACCACCGCCAACGCGCCGGGCAGCCAGCCGCAGGCCACGGGTCGCGCAAACAATCCGGGTAACTATGCGGCCGCACTGCGTTACGAGAAGCAGCACGCTGCGGACTGGCGCGCCAGCACGGACATCGGCGTGCAGATGCGCCTGCCGTTGGACCCCTTCGTGCGCGGGCGTGTCAGCCGCGACGTCGGTCTCGAAACCTGGCTGATGAAAAATACCGGCTCGTTGTTCTGGTTCGGCCAGATCGGCTTGGGCGCCAGCGCGGGAGTGGACTTCGATCGTCCGTTTGCGCCGCAGACCCTGTTCCGCGTCAGCAGCAACGCAACCTGGCTGCACCTGCCGCAGCGGCTCGACATGCGCCAGGATTTCACGTTTTTCCATACGGTGAACGAGCGGCGCGCCTTGCAGTACCAGGCCAGCGTGATCGCCACCACGCAACCCTACACGCGAATTGACGACTGCATCCTGTCGGTGCTGTACCGTCGCCAGTTGCATCGCAAATGGCTGTTCTTCGAATTGAACCCGCAGTTGCACTTTCCGCATGAGCAGCAGTTCCGCTTCACGCCGCAACTGTGGCTGCGCCTGCAAGTACTGTTCAGTAAACCCGGATAGTTCTTTAGCCATTGAAGCCAAACAAGATCAAGGGGTTGTAGGTCGGGTTTTAGCCCGACATATCGGGCTGAAGCCCGACTCACGCCCCAATGGATTATCCGGGGTAAAGGGTGATTCGGAAGGGTCAGGGCAATGCCAGGAACGGGTGGCGCAGCTTAACTTTCAGTTCGCGCTTCATGCGCGCATTGTGCAGGCGCCGCGATTCGTTCATGAACGACCACATCATTGCAGACACCCGCTGTTGCACTTCGGTACGGGACAGGCGCGGCGGGCGCGGCAAGCCATGTGCGTCGGCGACCGCATCGAAATACGCGCCCATCTTCATCTCGTCGTCGTCCACCGCATGATAGATCCGGTTCGGCCTGGCATGGCGCAACGCCGCCAGCAGGATGTGCGCCAGGTCGTCGGCATGGATGTGATTGCTGTAGCCGTCTTCGGCCGCCACGATGGCGGGCAAGCCCGCGCGCAGACGGTCCAGCGGCAGGCGCTCGGCGGCGTAGATGCCGGGGACGCGCAGGATGGCGGCCTGCACACGGTTGCGCGCCGCCCAGCGCCGGATCTGGCGCTCGGCGCTGACCCGCAACTGCGCGCGCCGCGTCTGCGCATGCAGCGGCCGCGTTTCGTGCACCCATTCCCCGCCACAATCGCCATAGACACCGCTGGTGCTGATGTAAACCATCCGTCCCGGCATGGCACCGCGGGACAGCGCCGCCAGCAGGTTGCGCGTGCGCAGGTCCTGTTCGCCGCGCCCGTCCGGCGGGGCAAGATGCAGCACGGTGTGCGCCAGCCCCGCCACACGCCGCAGGCTGCGCAGGTCATCCAGATCACCGACGATGGGCGTCACGCCGAGACTGCGCAGGAGCGCGCCACGGTCCGGATTGCGCACCAGGGCGTACAGTTTGAAATGTCCGGCCAACAGGGGAATGGCGCGGCGCGCGATGTCGCCGCAGCCGATGATGAGCAGATTGTCCATGCCGCGATTATCCTTCATCGGCACACGGCGGTCAGCCGACATTCGTGCTCGCTTCCGGTCGCGCCAGCCTGTAAAATCGCGGCCTCATTCCAACAGGGCACTGCCATGAGTTTCAAGATCACCATCCAGCCGAGCGGGCACGAATTCCCCGCAGAGGCCGACGAGAGCATTCTGGAAGCCGCGCTGGCGCACGGGCTGGTGTTGCCCTACAGTTGCCGCAATGGCGCGTGCGGGGTCTGCAAGGGCAGATTGCTCGAAGGCAGGGTCGATTATGGCGACTATCAGGACTCCACCCTGACCGATGCGGAAAAGGCCGACGGAATGGCGCTGTTCTGCTGTGCCAAACCGCTGTCCGACCTCCAGATCGAGAGCCACGAGGTGAGTCGCGCGCAGGAGATCCCGGTCAAGATGCTGCCCTGCCGCGTGGAGAAAATGGACAAGGTCGCGCACGACGTGATGGTGCTGTGCCTCAAGCTGCCCGCCAACGAGCGCCTGCAATTCCTCGCCGGGCAATACATCGACGTCCTGCAAAAGGACGACAAGCCGCGCAGTTTTTCGCTGGCCAATGCGCCGCACGACGACAACCTGCTCGAACTGCACGTGCGCCACATCCCCGGCGGCACGTTCACCGAGCATGTCTTCAGCCGCATGCGGGAACGCGACATCCTGCGCATCAAGGGGCCGCTGGGCTCGTTCTTCCTGCGCGAGGACAACGCCAAGCCGATCATCTTCGTCGCCAGCGGAACCGGCTTCGCGCCGGTCAAGGCCATCCTCGAACATGCGCTCAAGATCGGCTTCCGGCGTGAGATGCACTTTTACTGGGGCGTGCGCAAGGCCGGCGATCTGTACATGCTGGACAAGATCAGGGACTGGCAGGAACAGGGGGTGAAATTCACGCCCGTGGTCTCGGACGAAATCTGGGGCGGGCGTAGCGGCTTCGTACACCAGGCCGTGCTGGAAGATTTCGCCGACCTGTCCGCTTACGCGGTGTATGCCTGCGGCGCGCCGGTGATGGTGGAAGCCGCGCATCGGGATTTCAGCATGCAACGCGGACTGCCGGACGAATCCTT
>JAVHSB010000055.1:0-1120 GCA_036171955.1 Sideroxydans sp. | reverse complement strand
CCAACTGGAGCATGGGCCGCAAGATTTCCGTCGATTCGGCCAGCATGATGAACAAGGGGCTGGAAGTGATCGAGGCGCACTGGCTGTTCAATGCCCAAGCCTCCGACATTCAGGTGGTGGTGCATCCGCAGAGCGTGATTCATTCCATGGTGCAGTATGTCGATGGCTCGGTGCTGGCGCAACTCGGCAATCCCGACATGCGAACACCCATCGCCCATGCGCTGGCATGGCCGCAGCGCATCGAGTCGGGCGTGGCCCCGCTCGATCTTTTCGCGGTTGCACGCCTCGATTTCTCCGCGCCGGATTTCGCGCGTTTTCCCTGTCTCGACCTGGCCTATCAGGCGTTGCGGGCGGGCGGCACGGCGCCGGCGCTGCTCAACGCCGCCAACGAGGTGGCCGTGGATGCTTTCCTCAACCGGCATATCGCCTTTCTCGACATCCCGCGACTGATCGAGTCGGTGCTGGGTGAAGTGGCTCGCCATGAAGTGCACCGGCTGCAGGACCTGCTGGATGCGGATGCGGCAGCACGGGTGGCGGCGCAGTCATGGGTGTCCTGGCGTGTCGCGTGAATGGCCGTCGGCCGCTGAACCTTTGTCTGCCGTGCCGGTCAGTCGCTCTATCCGGACCCTGCAATTGAGCGCTTGAACATGACTACCTTGCTTGCCTTTATTGTCGCGATCGTCGTGCTGGTGGTGTTCCATGAGTATGGGCACTACATGGTCGCGCGCTGGTGCGATGTCAAGGTGCTGCGCTTTTCGCTCGGTTTCGGGCGGGTCGTGTTTGCCAAACGTTTCGCTGGCGGCGATACGGAATGGGTGATTTCCGCGATTCCGCTCGGCGGCTACGTGAAGATGCTGGATGAGCGGGAAGGTGAGGTCGCACCAAACGAGCTGCGGCGCGCATTCAACCGCAAGCCCGTGCTGCAGCGCATGGCCATCGTGGTGGCCGGACCTGTCGCGAATCTGTTGCTCGCGGTACTGTTGTACTGGATGCTGTTCATTTACGGCGTGCCGGGAGTGAAGCCGGTCGTGGGGGAAATCAGGCCGGGCACACCGGCGGCGATGGCGCAGTTGCAGGAAAGGGACACGATTGTCGGCATCAACGGCATGGCGACCCCGAG
>JAVHSB010000054.1:0-5311 GCA_036171955.1 Sideroxydans sp. | reverse complement strand
GCAGCTTGGGGTGAGTGGCAACCGGAAACTGGACAGCACATTCCTGAAGTTCGATCAGGCACTGGACAGCGCCAATACCAGCCTGACGACATTGAACAAGGCCATTCCGCACCTGGTGGAACAGGCCGACACGACTTTTGCCAATGTGCAGGAGGCGACGTCGCTGATCAAACAGGCCACCCGTGACTCTGCGGGTGAAATTCCGGCGCTGGTGCGCAACGCCAACGCGCTGGTGCAGGATAGTCAGCAGACACTGGATGGCCTGCAACAATCCTGGCCGCTCAACGGCATGCTGCCAAAAGTTGAAGAAAAGACTTTGCCGGTGGATGGCTACATCGCGCCGCAAGGGCAACCCTGACATGGAACGCTGGTGCCTGCTCTGTCTGATGCTCTGCCATGCACTCCTGCTGGCGGCCTGCAGTAACGGACCGGAATTGCGCAGTGCGCGTGCGATGCAGGCGGCCGAATTCAACCAGCGTGGCGAGCAGGCTTTTCACCATGGCGACTATCAGCGCGCCAGCGCCCTGTACGAGCGCGCCTTGCAACTCGACAGGGCGATCGAACACGAGGATGGCATCGCCATCAACACCCTCAATCTGGCGCGAGCAGAGCAAATGCTCGGGCAGACGGCACAGGCCGAGTATCTTCTGGATATATTGCTGAACGACAAGGCTTTGAACTTTGCGCCAGCCTTCGTGGCGGACGGTGCAGTGCAAAAAGCCCTGTTGCGGTTGCGCGCGGGCGATGCTGAAAAAGCTGCGTTCTGGCTGGATTATTCCGAATCCCGGTGTGGTGCGGATTGCAAACTGTCCGGCGTGATTGCGAACGTGCGCGGCGCCATTGCCTTGCACCTGAACGATGGTGCCCAGGCGCTGTTCTGGGGGGAACGCGCAACAGCAGCGAATCGCGACAGTCCGCTGGAATATGCCAACGCATTGCGTCTGCAGGCAGCGGGACGACTGATGCTGAAAGAGCCGGACGCGGCCATGCTCATGGCGGGGCAGGCGTTGCTGATCGACAAGGCGCAGGGGTTGCCGGAAAAAATCCGCCACGATCTGGAGTTGCAGGCGCAGGCGCAGGAACAGTTGGGGCATGCAGAACTGGCTGCACAATACCGCGAACGGGCGGGGCGCATCCTGGCGACGGGATTGAAATGAGGCGCGCATGCAATCGGTGACGCCTCCCAATACTCAGAGTGTCCGCAGGCTGCTCGGTTTGGGCCTCTGCTTGCTGCTGGCACTGGTACTGCATTTCACCCAGACCGGCGAGAAACTGAGCCGCAAAGTGCTGGATTGGCAGTTCACATTGCTGCAACGATCGGATGTTCGGCCGTTGCCGCTGGATGTGGTCATCATCGGCATCGATCCGGCGGCTTTCAAGAGCTTGCGGGAGCCGATCGAACTGTGGCATCCGCATCTGGGCAAGTTGTTGCTGGCAATGGCCGAGGCCAAGCCGGCTGTGCTGGGGCTGGATATTGTCCTGCCGCAACGTTCTTATGATTTCCTTGCCCTGCGTTACGACCAGCCCTTGTTGCAAGGGCTGCAGGCAGTACGGGCCAGGAGCGGTCTCGTGTTGGCCCAGCAACAGGATGACGATGGTCTCCCCCGTCCGGTCTTTCAACCTTACCTCGATATTGCCGGGATGGATGCTCCGGCTTCCGTTGAACTGTGCCCAGACGGTGACGGAGTTGTGCGGCGTTTCGACCCCAATCGCTGTACTGTGAACACGCGCGGTTCGACCCTGGTCGAGAAGATGGCCGCGCATTTGGGCAGGAAGGATCCCGGCACCGGCCTGGTGGATTTCGGAATTGGCAAGCCGTTCGAATATGTTCCATTGATGCAGGTGCTGGCATGGCAAGCCGCTGGCAATAGCGCGGAGCTAAAGCGGAACTTCAGTGGCAGGCCGGTATTGCTGGGCGTGGTGACGGATTACGACGGTAGGGTTGCGGCACCCGTTCCGCTCGCGGCGTGGGAACCCTCCGCGCATCTTGTGCACCCGGTCCTGATCCATGCGCAGACCTTGCGCTCTATCCTCGGCAACGGCTTGATCAAAGAGGTGAACGTCTCCATCGTGCTGCTGCTCACGCTGGCTGCCGCTGCGTTCTGGCTGGGGCGCACCGGCTGGGTCAAGCTGATCCTGCTGGCAGCCATGCCGTTCCTGCTCTTGCCGCTTTCAGCTTCGCTACTTGGGCGGGGATGGTATTTGCCGGTGGGCGGTATCCTGTTTGCGGGCGTGTTTGCCTTTCTCGCGCGGCTGGCCTACGACCACATGTTGCAAACTGCGCAACGCAAATGGTTGCGCAGTGTTTTCGGAAATTTTGTGGCAGGCGACGTATTGCAGGAGATCGTTGCAGGCAACATTGATTCCAGTCTGGAGGGCGCGCGTTCCCGTGTGTGCATCCTGTATGCGGGAATCGACGATTTCAATGAGCGCAGTGAAGGGCGGCCGGCTCCGGAAGTGGTTGCCTTGCTCAATGTCTATTTTTCGGAAATGTCGGTGGCGATCCAGCAACACAAGGGGGTGGTGGATAAATTCATCGGCGACGGGATACTGGCATTCTTTGGTGCACCGCAGAAATTGGAATGTCCGGAAAAGAACGCACTCGAGGCAGCACAGGAAATGCTTTGGCGTCTGCGGCAGGTCAATGCCCGTTTGCAGGAACAAAACATTGCCCCCATCGGGATCGGGATCGCGCTCCATGTGGGTGAGGTCGTTATCGGCCACGTCGGTTCAAACGCGCGACGCGAATACACCATCATCGGCGATGCGGTGAACATCGCGGCGCAACTGGGAACATTGCGCAACGACCTTGACTATCCCGTGTTGTGCACGGCTGTCGTTGCCAATGCCGTCGAGAATTCCGCCAGCTTGGACGACTGCGGCGAACGGGTGGTTGCCGGCGGGACTTTCCACATCTATGGCTGGAATCCGCCGTTGCTGGCGGCGAAATGATGCGGGATTTTCGGGGCAGACTGGTTGCTTGGTTCATGCTGTCGCAAGTGCGACAAACCGTCTTGGGTGCGCTGCAATTGCTCTGGTATGCGTTCACCCATCTGCGCGTGCTGCGAATCGCCCCGGTAAATGCCGTGTTCCAGCGGCAGCTGTTCTTTACCGGCGTGGAGGCGCTGGCCATCGTCGCGGTGTTCGGTTTGTTGAGCGGGGCACTGGTCATCACCCGGATCACTTCGCTGGTCGGCGGCGACAGCGAGCTGACCGTGAAGATCCTGATCTGGACGGTGGTGCGCGAAATCGGTCCTTTGTTTGCCGCCATCATCATCATCGCGCGCAGCAGCGCCGCCATTGCCTCCGAACTGGCGCTGATGAAAACGCGGGGCGAGTTGAACAGCCTGGTGCAGATGGGCATCTCTCCCCGGGATTATCTGCTCGTGCCGCGCATTGCCGGAGTAACCCTCGCGGTTCTGGCGCTCACGATCTATTTCCAGGTGGTCGCCATCGGCGGTGGTCTGGCGGTCAGCGCCATGTTTCAGAATGTTTCTTATCTCGACCAGATCGGTCGTTTCCTGCAAACCGTCAAGCTGTCTGAATTCGCCGTGGTGGGTCTCAAAGGCTGTCTGTTCGGCCTCGCCATCTCATCCATCTCCTGTTACAACGGCATGCAGGCGCAAAAATCGGTGACTGAGGTTCCAAAAGTCGCCATCAAAGCCGTCTTGCAAAGCCTGCTGTTTGTTTTTTCCCTCGATGCATTGATCGCCTATCTGGGCATGGCCGGATGACTTGCGTTATACTGCGCCCCGTTCGGCGCCTGATGCGCCGGGATTGATTTCAACAGTGCGGCGGTTGCCGCATTTGTTTTTGCAGAGTGGATAACATGCCTGTCATTACGTTACCGGATGGTTCGCAACGGAGTTTCCCCCAGCCAGTGTCTGTCGCTGAAGTCGCGCAGAGTATCGGCGCCGGACTGGCACGTGCCGCGCTGGCGGGCAAGGTCGACGGAAAACTGGTGGATACCTCCCATCTGATTTCAGCTGATGCCAAACTGGCCATCATCACCGACAAGGATGAGGATGGGGTGGATCTGATCCGGCATTCCACCGCGCACTTGCTGGCTTATGCGGTAAAAGAATTGTTTCCGCAGGCACAGGTAACCATCGGGCCGGTGATCGAGGATGGTTTTTTTTACGACTTTGCCTTTTCCAGGCCATTCACGCCTGAAGATCTGGCCGCCATCGAAAAGCGCATGGCGGAACTGGCAAAACTCGACTTGCCGGTGACGCGCCGCGTGCTGCCGCGCGACGAGGCGGTGGCGTATTTCAACTCGCTCGGCGAGAAGTACAAGGCCGAGATCATCGCGTCCATTCCGGCCGATCAGGATGTATCCCTGTACAGCGAAGGCGAATTCACCGACCTGTGTCGCGGCCCGCACGTGCCTTCGACCGGCAAGCTCAAGGTATTCAAGCTGATGAAGGTGGCCGGTGCATACTGGCGCGGCGACTCGAAGAACGAGATGCTGCAACGCATCTATGGCACTGCATGGGCAAGGAAAGAGGATCTTGAGGCCTATCTGCATCGACTGGAAGAAGCGGAGAAGCGCGACCATCGGAAACTGGGCAAGCAGCTCGATCTGTTCCATATGCAGGATGAGGCGCCGGGCATGGTGTTCTGGCACCCCAAGGGCTGGGCGGTGTGGCAGGTGATCGAGCAATATATGCGGCGCGTGTATCTTGAGAATGGTTATCAGGAGGTGCGCTGTCCGCAGATCATCGATCGCGTGTTGTGGGAAAAATCTGGCCACTGGGAGCATTACAAGGCCAATATGTTCACCACCGAATCGGAAAAGCACGACTACGCCATCAAGCCGATGAACTGTCCGGGGCATGTCCAGGTGTTCAATGCCGATTTGCGTTCCTATCGCGAACTGCCCTTGCGCTACGGCGAATTCGGCTCGTGCCACCGCAACGAGCCTTCCGGCGGATTGCACGGCCTGATGCGCGTGCGCGGTTTCGTGCAGGATGACGGACACATCTTTTGCACCGAAGGTCAGATCGAATCCGAAGTGACGGCATTCAACGCGCTGGTACTCAAGGTTTACAAGGATTTCGGTTTCAACGACGTGATGGTGAAGCTGGCGTTGCGGCCGGACAGCCGCGTCGGCTCCGATGAGATTTGGGATAAGTCGGAAGAAGCCTTGCGCGCCGCCCTGCGCGCTTCCGGCATGGAATGGGTTGAGCTGCCCGGCGAAGGCGCGTTCTATGGTCCGAAGATCGAATTCCACATCAAGGATGCGATTGGTCGCTCTTGGCAGTGCGGCACGATACAGGTGGACTTCTCCATGCCGGGCCGTCTCGGAGCC
>JAVHSB010000053.1:0-1123 GCA_036171955.1 Sideroxydans sp. | reverse complement strand
GCCTTGCCGCCCAGCGGCTGCTGCGTGACCAGGCTGTACGGGCCGGTGGAGCGCGCGTGCATCTTGTCGTCCACCAGGTGGTGCAGCTTCAGCACGTGCATATAGCCCACGGTCACCTTGCGGTCGAACGGGTCGCCGGTGCGGCCGTCGTACAGCTGGATCTGGCCGGAGGTCGGCAGATCCGCCAAGGCCAGCAGCTCTTTGATCTCCTCTTCGCTGGCGCCGTCGAACACCGGCGTCGCAAACGGCACGCCGGCGCGCAGGTTGCGGCACAGCTCGAGCAGCTCGTCGTCGGTCAGCGCCGCGATCTCTTCGGCCTGTTCGCCCTTGTATATCTTGCCGAGGAACTTGTGCAGATCGGCGATCTTGGCTTGTTCCGCCAGCATGTCGGCGATCTTCTTGCCCAGCCCCTTGGCCGCCCAGCCCAGATGGACTTCCAGCACCTGGCCGATGTTCATCCGCGACGGCACCCCGAGCGGGTTCAGCACGATGTCCACCGGCGTGCCGTCGGCCATGTGCGGCATGTCTTCCACCGGCACGATGCGCGATACCACGCCCTTGTTGCCGTGGCGACCCGCCATCTTGTCGCCGGGCTGCAGGCGGCGTTTCACCGCCACATACACCTTGACCATCTTCTGCACGCCGGCCTGCAGTTCGTCGCCCTGCGTCAGCTTCTTTTTCTTCAGCTCGAATGCTGCGTCGAACTCGACACGTTTCTGTGCCAGCGCCTCCTTGATCTGCTCCATCTGAGCCGCGACTTCGTCGTCGGCCACACGGATGTCAAACCATTGGTGATGCTCGATGCTGTGCAGATATTCCTTGTTCAGCTTGGTGCCCTTGGCCAGCTTCTTCGGGCCGCCATTGGCCACCTTGTTGTGCAGCATTTTCTCCAGGCGGGCGAACGCGTCACCCTCGACGATGCGCATCTGGTCGGCCAGGTCTTTCTTGTAGCGCGCCAGCTCGTCGTCGATGATCTGCTGCGCACGCTTGTCGCGCTGCAGGCCCTCGCGGGTGAACACCTGCACGTCGATGACGGTGCCCGAGATGCCGGCCTTGACGCGCAGGCTGGTGTCCTTCACGTCGGAGGCCTTCTCGCCGAAGATCGCGCGCAGCAGCTTTTCTT
>JAVHSB010000052.1:0-1131 GCA_036171955.1 Sideroxydans sp. | reverse complement strand
GAACGTCCGCAGATGTAGCTTACCGCCTCGGTGTGGAGCGGATGCACCGCAAACAGCATCGCGGCAAATAATGGCGCTTGCCGTAAACGGGCCTGTTGCCATTGCTCTTGCACGAATACTTGCGCCAGCCGATAAACCAGAAACGTGTTGACCAGGTGGATCAGCAGATTGGTGAGGTGAAATCCTGCCACGCCTGTACCCATCGTCCAGTTGAGCGTATAGCTGAACTTGAGTAACGGCCGGATGCCGAGCGACAAACCTTCCAGCCAGTTTGACCATGAATGAACTCGCGGGTTGTTGACGATGACGTTGTAATCGTCGAATTGAAAGCTGCCGCTGACGGTGTTGGCGTAGCAGATGACTGCGGCCAGCGCCAGCCAGCCGAAGGATTTAATGGGACTGGCGGGCGTGTTCGAATGCGACATCAAGGATGTCCACTGCGTCCCACCAGCGGTCGTTGCCGTGCAGCAGTACCAGCAATACCGTATGTTCCCCGCGCTTGGCGTAGGCGATCAGGCATTTGCCGGCGCGCGCGGTATAGCCGGTCTTCAGGCCGAATGCGCCGCGATAGCGACCGACCAGTGCGTTCTTGTTTTCGAATTGCAGGCTGCGCTTGCCGTCGCTGCTGCGGATGCCGGTTTCGATACGCGAGGTGAGGGATAGCAGTTCCGGATGTTTGATGAATTCGTGCGCGAGCAGTGCAAGATCGTGTGCGCTCGAATAGTGATTTATTGCGTCATGGCCGCAGGCATTCTCGAAGTGCGTGTCGTGCATGCCGAGTTCGGCAGCGCGCTGGTTCATCAGCTTGACGAAGTCACGCTCGCTACCGGCGAGGGTGTCGGCCAGTGCATGACAGGCATCGTTGGCGGAGGCCATCAGGGTGGCGGCCAGCAGGTCTTGCAGTTGATACCTTTCACCAGCGTTGAGTTTGATGCGGGCACCGGTCTCGCGGGCTGCGGCGGGAGAGATGCTGACTTTACGGTCCAAATCACCTTTTTCGATCACCAGCAAGGCCGTCATCAGCTTGGTCAGGCTGGCGGGAGGCAGTCGTTGTTGCGCCTGCCTTTCCCATAACGGTGCCCCGTCGAGCTCGACCCGGTAGGCTGTTGCCACATCGGGGAACAGGTCGGG
>JAVHSB010000051.1:0-5366 GCA_036171955.1 Sideroxydans sp. | reverse complement strand
CAACAGTCTGCTTGCCACGACTTTCTCCGTGGACTCTGTGTTCTCGGTGGCAAATGATTTTGATTTTAAGGAAACAACCATGAGTCTCAAATGCGGTATCGTCGGTCTTCCAAACGTGGGTAAATCCACCCTGTTCAATGCGCTGACCAAGGCGGGCATCGCGGCGGAGAACTATCCATTCTGCACCATCGAGCCGAACACCGGCATCGTCGAGGTGCCCGATCCGCGCATGGATGAACTCGCCAAGATCGTCAAGCCGCAGCGCATGCAGTACGCCATCGTCGAGTTCGTCGACATCGCCGGACTGGTCGCGGGCGCCTCCAAGGGCGAGGGCTTGGGCAACCAGTTCCTCGCCAACATCCGCGAGACCGACGCCATCGTCAACGTCGTGCGCTGTTTCGACGATCCCAACGTCGTGCATGTGGCGGGCAAGGTCGATCCGATCTCCGACATCGAAGTCATCATCACCGAGCTCGCATTGGCCGACCTGGCGGTGGTCGAGCGCACCATTCAGCGCGACGGCAAGAAGGCCAAGTCCGGCGACAAGGATGCGCAGAAGCTGGTGGCCGTGCTGGAAAAACTGCTGCCGCACCTGAACGAAGGCAAGCCCGCGCGCACTTTCGGCTTGAGTGAAGACGATATTCAAATCATCAAACCGCTGTGCCTGCTCACCGTGAAGCCGGCGATGTATGTCGGCAACGTGCTGGAAGACGGCTTCGAGAACAACCCGCACCTCGACCGCCTGCGCGAACATGCGGCGCAGGAGGGCGCGCCGGTGGTGGCGCTGTGCGCCAAGATCGAACAGGAACTGGCCGACCTCGACGATGCCGACAAACTGGAATTCCTCGCCGACCTCGGTCTGGACGAGCCCGGCCTCAACCGCCTGATCCGCACCGGCTACGAACTGCTCGGCCTGCAGACCTACTTCACCGCAGGCGTGAAGGAAGTGCGCGCGTGGACAATCCACAAGGGTGACACCGCACCGCAGGCTGCGGGCGTCATCCACACCGATTTCGAGAAGGGCTTCATCCGCGCGCAGACCATTTCCTACGCAGACTTCATCGCCTGCGGCGGCGAGGCTGGCGCCAAGGAAAAGGGCAAGATGCGCGTGGAAGGTAAAGACTACGTCGTGCAGGACGGCGACGTGATGAACTTCCTGTTTAACGTCTGAAAAACTACTGCGGAGGTCATCTGCGGCGTTGCGCGCTACTCGCTTCCTCGCCTACCACCATGGTATGTCTCGGTCGCTGCGTTCCGTGCGCCTTGCATCTGACCTTTCTCGCAACGTTTTTCATTTCCACTTGTCGCGGCGCGTTCTGTTACACTGCGCGCCGCAACATCGTTTCAGTCTAGTTGTTGCCGCCGATTCCGGTTCGTAATACCCACCTCATTCAGCCTCAGACTGGCGTTCCAATCGAACGACAGGCCGTTTGTATATCAGAAAGAAAAACAATGTCATTTGCATCCCTCGGCTTGTCCGCAGAACTCGTCCGCGCCGTCACCGAACGCGGCTACACCGAACCCACGCCGATCCAGGCGCAGGCCATTCCCGTTGTCCTGAAAGGCGGCGACCTGATGGGCGGCGCACAGACCGGCACCGGCAAGACCGCAGGTTTTACCCTGCCCTTGTTGCAGCGCCTGATGGAGAAGCCCGTTGCCGGAAAAAGTTTCATCCGTGCGCTGGTGCTCACGCCGACGCGCGAGCTCGCCGCTCAAGTGGAAGAGAGCGTGCGCGAATACGGCAAATATCTGCCGCTGAAATCCATGATGATGTTCGGCGGCGTCAACATCAACCCGCAGATCAAGCAACTGCATGGCCGCGTGGACATCCTGGTGGCGACGCCCGGGCGCCTGCTCGACCATTTGCAACAGAAGACGGTGGACCTGTCGCACGTCGAAATCCTGGTGCTGGACGAAGCCGACCGAATGCTGGACATGGGCTTCATCCGCGACATCAAGAAGGTGCTCGCCGTGCTGCCGAAGCAGCGTCAGAATCTGCTGTTCTCCGCCACCTTTTCCGATGAGATCAAGTTGCTGGCCGACAGCCTGCTGAACAATCCGGTGCTGATCGAAGTGGCGCGCCGCAACCAGACCGCCGAGCTGATCGAGCAGCGCGTCTATCCGGTGGATCGCGAGCGCAAGCGCGAACTGCTCACCCACCTGATCAAGGAGCACAACTGGTTCCAGGTGCTGGTGTTCACGCGTACCAAACACGGCGCGAACCGGCTGGCCGAGCAACTGGACAAGGACGGCATCCCCGCGCTGGCGATCCACGGCAACAAGAGCCAGGCGGCGCGCACCCGCGCGCTGGCGGAGTTCAAGACCGGCAAGCTGCAGGTGCTGGTCGCCACCGACATCGCCGCGCGCGGCATCGACATCGTCGAACTGCCGCACGTGGTGAATTTCGAGTTGCCGAATGTGCCGGAGGATTATGTGCACCGCATCGGCCGCACCGGGCGCGCCGGCAGCAATGGCGAGGCGAGTTCGCTGGTCTGCATCGACGAAAAGAAATTGCTGAATGACATCGAGCGCCTGATCAAGCGCGATATTCCGGTGGTGAACGTGCCCGGATTCGAAGTCGATCCGCGCATCAAGGCGGAGCCGATTCTGAACGGGTCGAATCGCGGCGGCGGACAACGGCAAGGGCAAGGTCGCGGGCAGCCGCGTGCGGGCGGACAAGCTCGTCCCGCTGGCGCGCCACATGGCGGCAAGCCGGCAGGCACAGGTCGCGGTCCGGTTCCATCCGGTGCGCAGCATCGTTCCGGCGGCAGGGGACGTTAACACTCCACGTCATTCCCGCGCAGGCGGGAATCCAGTGTCCTTAACTAACATGCAGTTTGTTTTGTTCTGCTTCGCAGGTCTGGTTAGATAGCTGGATTCCCGCCTGCGCGGGAATGACGGTATCCTCGCCTAATGTCAGATAAACCAGACCACTCCTTCTCGTCGCTCACGCCGGACTACATGCTCAATGCACTGGAGAGCATCGGCCTGCGCTGCGACGGGCGACTGCTCGCGCTCAACAGCTACGAGAACCGCGTGTACCAGGTCGGCATCGAGGATGGCACGCCGCTGGTGGCCAAGTTCTACCGGCCTGCGCGCTGGTCTGACGCCGCCATCCTGGAAGAGCATGCCTTCGTGCAGGAACTGGTCGAGCGCGAGATACCGGTCGTACCCGCTTCAACCATCGATGGCAAGACGCTGCATCATTTCGACGGCTTCCGCTTTGCCGTGTTTCCCAAACACGGCGGGCGCGCACCGGAACTGGAAGACCGCGACACGCTGGAATGGCTGGGCCGTTTTCTCGGGCGCATCCATGCGGTCGGCGGGCTCAAGGACTTCGAGCACAGACCCGCTCTCGACATCGACACCTTCGGCATCGAACCGCGCCACTATCTGCTAGCCAACGGTTTCATCCCGCCCGACATCGATGCGGCGTATCGCAGTGTGTCGCAACAGGCGCTGGACGGGGTGCGGCAATGTTTCGAGCGCGCGGGTGACGTGAAGAGACTGCGTCTGCACGGCGACTGCCATGCCGGAAATGTATTGTGGACGGATGACGGCCCGCACTTCGTCGATTTCGACGACAGCCGCATGGGCCCGCCCGTGCAGGACCTGTGGATGCTCCTCTCCGGCGAACGCGCGGACCGCGTGCGGCAGATGGGCGACGTGCTGGCCGGCTACGAAGACTTCTGCGAATTCGACGCGCGCGAACTGCACCTCATCGAAGCACTGCGCACCCTGCGCCTGATTCACTATTCCGCGTGGCTGGCGCGGCGCTGGGACGACAGCGCCTTCAAGCAAGCCTTCCCCTGGTTTAACACACAGATCTACTGGCAGGATCGCATCCTCGAACTGCGCGAGCAGATCGCCCTGATGGAGGAGCCACCGCTGTGGCAGCAGTAAGCGGCACTTCGAGAAACCTGCTGCGCAGTCGGATTGCGGCGTTGCGCGGTGCTCGAAATCCTCATGTGCATTAAGCACACTCCGGTTTCTGTGCTCCGTGCGCCTTTCACTCCAACTGCCCGCTACGGTTTTCGAAGCGCCCCAAAGCACTTTGTTATTTATGAAAAATCAATCAAACCTCTGCCCCTGCGGCAGCTCACAACCCTACGCCGCCTGTTGCGCCCGTTACATCGAAGGCCACGCGGCGGCACCCACTGCCGAAGCCCTCATGCGTTCGCGCTACACGGCTTATGTCTTGCTCAAGGAAGAGTACCTGCTTGCGACCTGGCATCCATCCACGCGGCCAAATTCATTGGGGCTGGCCGATGAAGCGTCGGCCAAGTGGACAGGTCTTGAAGTGAAGCGCCACGAACAACAAGATGACGAACACGCCATCGTCGAGTTCGTCGCACGTTACAAGGTGAACGGGCGCGCGCATCGACTGCATGAAGTCAGTCGCTTCGAGAAAGAAGCCGGCCGCTGGTTCTACGTGGACGGCGACATCCAGCAAGGCCATTCCGGCACGGTCAGGCGCTAAAATGCCTGCCCATTCCACGCACAACGACGGACACAAAAACATGCAACCCGAGACAGAGAACACCCATCTGATAATCACCGCCACAGGCCCGGACCGGAGCGGTCTGGTCGAACGGCTCAGCGGCTGTATCACCGACAGCGGATGCAACATCGAAGAAAGCCGCATGTCCGCGCTGGGCGGCCAGTGCATCATCGTCATGCTGGTCGCCGGCCCCTGGCATGCGCTCTCCAAACTGGAAGGGCAACTGGATGTGCTCGGATCATCGCTGGCGCTGACAATCCATCACGAACGTACGGGCAAGCGCGCCGCATCCGCCATTCCCTACAGCGTCGAACTCGTCACGCCGGATCGTCCCGGCATCGTGCGCAGCCTCGCGGCATTCTTCTCACGCAAAGGCATCAACATCGAAGAACTGCAGACCAGCAGCTACCCCGCGCCGCATACCGGCTCGACATCGTTGACCGTGGTGATGACGGTCGGCATCCCGTCCGGGATGCACATCGCCACCCTGCGCGGCGATTTCCTCGATTACTGCGATAACCTCAATCTGGACGCGACGCTGGAGCCGGTGCGCGGCTGAAGCGCGCCGCGCGACAAGATCGTCGATGTGAATTTGATGCTCGCCTTGCTGGGACAGCGCTGAGCAGAAATGTGTAGTGGCGTCGAGGACAGAGGAGTTGCGAGTATTTGTGTCATTAACTTCTGTTCATCGGCCAGTGCGGTCATTTCTAACCAATGCTTGTATCGTCCGCTTACAGCAGATAACGGCCAGATGGCGCTACCGTTAAAGGGGGCGGCAGTTGTTGTAGTATTCGCCTAAGCCGCAGGCAGGAAGTGTATTCATATATACATCCCGCCCCTATTCGTGACCTACAGATGAAAGCGC
>JAVHSB010000050.1:0-1141 GCA_036171955.1 Sideroxydans sp. | reverse complement strand
CATGGTTGAGCGGTATGAAGTGGGTATCTAAATGGGTGGAAGCGCGATTGAATTCAGCATGTTGTGGTTCGCGCAGTGATGGAACTTAATTCAATGGCGCCAGTCCGAGCAGCCGCATTCTATGTGGACGTTGTTTTTTTGACAAATGCAAGCTTGCTGAACAATAAAACTCGGATAGAATCCCGCGCGCCTTCAAACTGCCAATCCTTTATGCAAACCAGAAAACAACAATCCGAACACCTGTTGTGGCTGATCTTCATCGGCGTCGTTGGCGTCATCACCTTTGTTGGCTATTTCGTGGTCTATCCGCAGACCTTGTACAAGCCGGGAGAGGAGTTGTTCGACTTCGGCTACAACCTCGGCCTCATCGGCGGAGTGATGATGTTGCTGCTGTTGTTCTACCCGCTGCGCAAGCGCTGGCCGTTTCTGGAGCACTTCGGTTTTCTGCCGTTCTGGTTCAAGTGGCACATGGTGCTGGGCATCCTGGGGCCGCTGTTCATCATCTATCACTCGACCTATCACGTCTATATCCCGTACCTGCATCCCACCGGCTCGATCAATGCGGCAGTGGCGATGTACTGCATGCTGCTGGTGTCGGGTAGCGGTACATTCGGCCGCTTCTTCTATACCAAGATCCACCACGGCGTCTATGGCCGCGAGGCAACCGTGAAGGAGTTGCAGGCCGAGATGGAGCAGGCTGGCGAGGTCAAGTCGATGTTTGCATTTGCGCCCGGCGTCGAGGCAGCGCTGGAGGATTTTCGCGGCAGTGCCGAGCGGATTGCCAGCGAGACCGGCTACGGTTTTGCCAACTTCATCGGGATCGGCCTCAAGACCGCCTTCATGTCGCGCCGCCTGCGGCGCGAATTGCGCACAGTGATGCTGGCCAAGGCGCAGGCGGAGGGATTCGGCCCCGAACAGCGGACGATGATGGAGGGCTTGTACAAGGAGTATTGCGCAAAGATCGCCGCTTATCTGCATGCCGTGCGCGATGCAGCCCAGTTCCACACTTACGAGCGCCTGTTCTCGTGGTGGCACATCTTCCACATCCCGCTGGTGTTCATGATGGTGTTCACTGCCATCTACCACATCTACGCGGTGCACGCCTATTGAGTGTGAAACGACCATGACCCGTTCCCTGCGC
>JAVHSB010000049.1:19702-22441 GCA_036171955.1 Sideroxydans sp. | reverse complement strand
TGCTGCTCGGCTATGCCGTGATGATGCTGGCCGTGGACGAGGCCGAGCTGCTGGACATCGCCATCGATGCCGCGCAGCAGCGCCGCGGCTTCGGCCGCAGTCTGCTGCAGGCGATGCTGGTGCTGGCGCGGCGCGAGGGTATGCGGCGCATGGTGCTGGAGGTGCGCGCTTCAAATTTGCCCGCGCTGGCGTTGTACCGCGCGAGCGGGTTCGCGCAGATCGGACTGCGCCACGATTACTATCCGGCGGCAGGCGGGCGCGAGGACGCGATTTTGATGGGGAAGGGTTTGTGAATCTGCGAGACGAGAATGTGTTGCGCGAGTTGAATCTGTACCCGCTGTGGGTGCGGAGGGGCATGCCCGCGCCGGGCGCGCAGCTGCTCGCCGTGCCATCGGACGCGGTCGGAGCCGTGAACGAGGCAAGCACCCCCGCAGCACAGATCAAAGCGGCGCCTCCCGCACCCGTTGCGACGAACGTTGCCGCGTCCGGCTGGGACGAGCTGAAGGCGCAAGTCAGGGATTGCGCCGCCTGCGCGCTGCGCGCGGGTTGCAGCCAGACCGTGTTCGGCGTGGGCGACGAACGGGCCGACTGGCTGTTCGTCGGCGAAGGGCCGGGCGCGGACGAGGATGCGCAGGGCGAACCGTTCGTCGGCCAGGCCGGCAAGCTGCTCGACAACATGCTGCTGGCGATCAAATTGCGCCGCGGCGACAAGGTGTACATCGCCAATGTCGTCAAATGCCGCCCGCCTGGCAACCGTAATCCGGAGGCGAACGAGATCGCCACCTGCCTGCCTTATCTGCAACGGCAGATTGCACTGATCCGGCCGAAGATCATCGTCGCGCTGGGCAAGGTCGCGGCAACCGCGCTGCTCGGGCGCGAGGCCGCCCTTGGCACACTGCGCGGCACAGCGCATGACTACCAGGGCACGCCGCTCATCGTTACCTATCACCCCGCCTACCTGCTGCGCAGTCCGGCGGAAAAAGCCAAAGCCTGGCAGGACTTGTGCCTGGCCGTGGCAACTCTGCAAACCTCCGCTCATGGAAACACACAATGAAACAACAGATGAACCCTCCCAACGTGCTGGTCGTAGAAGACAGCAAAGTCACGCTCAAGGTATTGACCGGCTATCTGGCCAGCATGGGCATCACCGCGCCATTGCTGGCCGAGAACGGCCAACAGGCGCTCGAGCTGTTTCGCCAGCATCGTCCGGACATCGTGGTGCTGGACGCGCGCCTGCCCGACATCGACGGGTTCGATGTCGCGCGCAAGATGCGCAAGCTGGAACGGGAAGAGGAATGGTCGGCGATCATCTTTCTGACCGCGATGAACTCGGACGAGGACCTGGCGCGCGGCATCGCGGCCGGCGGCGACGACTACCTGGTCAAGCCGGTGAGCGAGACGGTGTTCCATGCCAAGGTGCGCGCCATGCAGCGTCTGGTCGAGATGCAGCGCAAGCTGGTCGAGGTCACGCGCAAACTGGATGCGGCGAATGGCGAGTTGCAGCGCCTGTCCACCACCGATGCCCTGACCGGTATCGCCAACCGCCGCGCGCTGGATGATTTCCTGTCGCGCGAATGGCGGCGCTGCCTGCGCATGAAAAAGCCGCTGTCGCTGGTGATGCTGGACATCGACTATTTCAAGCTGTTTAACGACCGCTACGGCCACCAGTCGGGCGACGACTGCCTGAAGCAGGTGGCGGCGCAGATCGCGCGTGCCGCCCCGCGTGCGAGCGACCTGGCGGCGCGCTACGGCGGCGAAGAGTTCATGCTGGTGCTGGGCGAAACCGATCTGGAGGGCGCTTTGTGGATGGCCGAGCGGGTGCGGCAGATGATCGCCGACCTGAAGGTTACGCACTATGCGACCGAGAGCAAGTTCGTGTCGATCAGCTGCGGCGTGGTGTCAGTGTTGCCGGATGAACAGAAGTCGATCGAGATCCTGATCCAGTCCGCCGATGCCGCCTTGTACCAGGCCAAGCGCGGCGGACGCGACCGCGTGATGGCGGGCGAATACGGCAAGTGGTAAAGGAGGCTCCGATCACACGGAAGCCGGAAATTCAGGCGACCAATCTTCCGCGCGGCGGAAAATTCTGGCTCAACCTGGAAACCGCAGTTGACCGCTTATTTGAGGATTGACCGGCCTGTGGGAGCGCGACTTGTCGCGCGATTGAATCCGGTTCGGCGCGCTGAAAGATAGCTCTATCGCGCAATGAATTGCGCTCCCACAAAACCCTCAAGAAGTCCTGATCCCCTCCCTGCGGGAGCGCGACTTGTCGCGCGATTGAATCCGGTTCGGTGCACTGAAAGGCAGCTCTATCGCGCAACGAATTGCGCTCCCACACCGCGCCGGTTGCCATCTTGTCAGTTGGCCTTGACCATTTTCGGATGTTTTTCCGCCACGACACGGTCGATCACCTGCATCACCTCCTGGCTGCCGGCTTCGGCCGTCTGCAAGGCATCGTAGATCTGATCCTGGATCTTTTCGTCTGTTTCCCAGGGTTGATCGAGCAGGTTCAGCATGCGGTGCGCCGCTTCATGCACCTGGCTGTGCGGCTTGAGCAACTGGCGGTAGGAAGGGGCATCGCCGAACACTTCCTGCGCCGGCCCTTCATACCATTTGCCGAGACGGCAATTGTGATGATCGACGCCGACCGCCTTCTTGAAGTCGTCCCGGCTGCTGTCGTTGATCAGCACATAGGCACGCTGCTTGTAGATCATGTGGTCCACCTTCACCAGCGAGGCG
>JAVHSB010000049.1:16182-19602 GCA_036171955.1 Sideroxydans sp. | reverse complement strand
CCAGGTTCTGCAGCAGATTGTCGGTGTTCAGGCCGTGCGCGCGCGACAGGATGCGGTTGCGCATGCCGAGCAACTGTTGTTGCTTGAGGCCGTCCAGCAGGATGTTCTGGTTGGACAGCCCTTTCTTGAATCCGCCGTGGATGCCGCCATCCATGACGCGGCGCGAGAAATCGCCGCGCAGGTTGGCGCGGAAGGTCGTCTCCTGTTCGCGGAAGAAAGTCGCGAGCTGGTCCAGCATGTCGTTGACATCCCAGCACAGCAGGCTGATCTCGTCCTTTGCGTCGGCGATGCCGGTGACCCGGCTGTTGAAGCGACCTGCCGCCACTTCATGCACGACTTTCTCCAGTTTGGGCAGGGGGGACAGCCACTGGCGGGCCAGCCACTGCCCAAAGGCCGACACCGCGATGCCGACCAGCAGGAACACCAGCATGAAGGTATCGACGCCGTGGCGCGCGAAACTGGTGAGGATGATGACCAGCGTGCCGAAGGAGAACGCCCACAGCAGGGCGGAGAACTTAAATTGCAAGGACCAGTTGTTCATAGCTCATTCCTTTTTGTTTGAGCACATCGAGCAGGACCGCAGTCCCGGCCACGACGGCATTGGCCGCCCCCGCTTGCCGTTCGGCTTCCACCATCGCGGCGTAGAGCGGGGTCACCGCCTCGATCCCGGAAAGCTTCGGCTTGCGCCGCACCGAGAAATAGCCGGTGATGTTGCCTGCCGGATCGAAGGTCGGCGTCACGTTGGCGAACACCCAGTAGAAACCGCCATCCTTCGACATGTTTTTGACGTAGGCAAAACACTCTTCCTTGTTCGAGATCTTGTCCCACAGCAGCTTGAACACCGCGCGCGGCATATCGGGGTGGCGGATGATGTTGTGCTGCGTATCCAGCAGCTCACTCTCGCTGTAACCCGAGAATTCGATGAAGATCCGGTTGCAATAGGTGACGCGGCCCTTGGTGTCGGTCATCGACACAATGAAGTCGTCCTCGCGCAACACGCGCTCGACCGCAGTGGGGGTTATTTGTCGTTTCATGTTCGTTCTCCGGCAGCCTGTGGGTTCCGATGAACCGGTATCGGCAACTTGTGCCCAGACTTGAGTAAAAGTTGTAACGGGTCGCATTCTGCAACGGTCGCGCCTCCATCCATTTCCAGAAGAGCATCGGGAAATCCCCGTAATTCCCTGCATGGGCGGCGCGGCGGATGGACATAATCGCCCTGTTTCCACGGAAGGACAGGCATGGCCGAAGAAGAAAGCGATCTCGACAAGACCGAATCACCCTCGCAGCGCAAACTCGACAAGTCGCGCGAGGAAGGCCAGGTCGCGCGCTCGCGCGAACTGTCCACCTTCATGGTGCTGCTGGCGGGCGGAGCCGGACTGTGGCTGATGGGTAGCTTCCTCGGCCAGGGGCTGTTGTGCCTGTTGCACGAGGGCCTGACGCTGGACCGCAGTCTCGCTTTCCAGACCGACCGGCTGCTGCCGCGCCTGAACGAACTGAGCAGCGATATGCTGCTCACCTTTGCACCGTTCCTGCTGTTGCTGCTGCTGGTCGCGCTGTTCTCGCCGCTGCTGATGAACGGCTGGCTGTTCTCGCTCAAGCCATTGCAACCCGATTTCGGCAAGCTGAACCCGCTCAAGGGCATCGGCCGCATGTTCTCCGGCAACAGCCTGATGGAACTGGCCAAGGCAATCGGCAAATCCATCATCGTCGGCGGCATCGGTGCCTGGGTGGTGTGGCACAACCGCGACGCGGTGCTGCAACTGGCAAGTGCGCCGGCGGTGCAATCGATCCCGCAGATGTCGCATCTGATCTGGTGGAGCTTCGCCGCCATCATGCTGGGCATGCTGCTGATCGTGGCGATCGACGTGCCGTTCCAGCTGTACGAGCACAGCAAGAAACTGAAGATGACCAAGCAGGAGGTGCGGCAGGAGGCGAAAGAAACCGAGGGCGACCCGCAGGTCAAGGGACGCATCCGCAGCCTGCAGCGCGAGATGGCGCGCCGCCGCATGATGTCCGCCATCCCGAGCGCCGACGTGGTGGTGACCAACCCGACGCATTACGCGGTGGCGTTGAAATACAGCGACCAGGGGATGCGTGCGCCGATCGTGGTGGCCAAGGGATCGCACCTGCTGGCGGCCAGGATCAGGGAAATCGCGCAGGAGAACCATGTACCCATCCTGGAAGCCCCGCCGCTGGCGCGCGCGCTGCACAAACATTGCGACCTCGGCGCGGCCATCCCGGAAGCGCTTTACACCGCCGTGGCGGAAGTGCTGGCCTATGTCTATCAACTGCATCGCTACCAGCGGCAGGGTGGGGCAAAACCGAGGCTGCCGGACGCACTGCCGGTGCCCGTCGAACTCGATCCGGGCGCGCCCGCTACCTGACAGGGAATGCTGGCTTAATCCCGGATAGTTCATTAGACATTGAAACCATACAAAATTAAGGGGTTGTAGGTCGGGTTTGAGCGTGTGTTGTTGGGGCTTCAGCCCCTTACAACCACGGCCTACCCCTTGCGGGTATAACCCGACATGTCGGGCTGAAGCCCGACCCACGCCCCAATGGATTATCCGGGTTAATCACAGGTTCCCTAAAGTTTGTGTGTCTGTTGCCGATAAACCGCAGCATAAGTCACAATCCCATTCGGTTCGTGCGCTTGCGCGCATTCCGGATTGCACGGTGGAATGGTTCCGCCGGGTTATTTTGAAACGGATTACTTGCCAGATGGCGCGATTACAAAAACTGCTGTTCCTGCTGGTGCTGGTCTGGCTGTTGCCGGCCGGCCCGGTGCAGGCGCGCGAAATCCGGGTCGGCGTCTATCAGAACGAGCCCAAGGTTTTCACCGATGCCAGTGGTAAGCCGGCCGGCATCCTGATCGAGTTGCTGGGCGAGATCGCGGCGCGCGAGGGCTGGCAGTTGCAGTTCGTCAATTGCACCTGGGCGGCGTGCCTGGACCAGCTGGCGGCGGGCGGCATCGACCTGATGCCGGATGTCGCCTATACCGAAGAGCGCGCCCGGCGTTTCGATTTCCATCCCACTCCGGCCCTTTACAGCTGGTCGCAGCTTTACCAGCGCAAGGGCGTGAACATCTTCTCGCCGCTCGATTTGCAGGGCAAGCGCCTGGTGGTGCTGGCCGGTTCGCTGCAACAGTCCGGCCTGCAAACCCTGCTCGATGCCTACGGCGTGCGTGCCGAGGTGGCGACTGCGGACACGCTGGAGGAAGCCTTCCGCCAGGTGCAGCGCGGTCAGGCGGATGCGGTGGCTACCAACCATTTCTATGGTGACATCCGCGCACACACATTCGCGCTGCACGAGTCGCCCTTGGTGTTCCAGCCCGCGCGCCTGCATTACGCGGTGGGTGCAGGGCGCCATGCCGACCTGCTGGCGGCCATCGAACGGCATTTGCAGGCGTGGCAATCTTCC
>JAVHSB010000049.1:14223-16082 GCA_036171955.1 Sideroxydans sp. | reverse complement strand
GACCGCGCCGTGGCACGAACGCGGCGCGCGTTTCGGCTGGGCGGCCTCCGCCTCGCTGCCGCTCTATCGCAAGGGCCAGGCGGTCGGCGCTTTCAATCTGTATGCGGCGACAGCCAATGCCTTTGACACCTCTGCGCGCAATCTGCTGGAGGAGATGGCGCTGGATATCGGCTATGCACTGGAGCGGTTTGCCGACGCGCGCGAACGGCTGCAGATGTCAGACCAGTTGCGCCAGCTCTCGCTTGCGGTCGAGCAATCGCCCAGTTCGATCGTCATCACCGATCTCGATGCCAACATCGTGTACGCCAATGCCACCTTCACCCGGCAGACCGGCTATGGGGCGGCCGAGGTTATCGGGCAGAACCCGCGCATCCTGCAATCCGGCAATACGCCGCGCGCGACCTACGACGATCTGTGGGCGCATCTGACGCGCGGCGAACGCTGGGAAGGCGAACTCTATAACCGGCGCAAGGATGGCAGCGAATACATCGAGTGGGCGCGCCTGTCGCCGGTGCGCGACGAGCAGGGCGTGGTGCGCAACTATCTGGCGATCAAGGACGACATCACCGCCAGGAAGCAGGCCGATGAGCGCATCCGCCTGCTCGCGCATTTCGACCAGTTGACCGGCCTGCCCAACCGCCTGTTGTTGCAGGATCACTTCCACTTTGCCTTGAGCCTGGCGCAGCGCAACAGCCAGAACCTGGCGGTGATGTTCCTCGACCTCGACCATTTCAAGAGCATCAACGACACGCTCGGCCACAGCATCGGCGACCGCTTGTTGATAGAGGTGGCGCAGCGCCTGAAGGCGACATTGCGCGAGGAAGATACCGTGTCGCGCCAGGGCGGGGACGAGTTCATCCTGATCCTCCCGAACATCGACGCGAACGGCGCATCCAAGGTGGCCCGCAAGCTGCTCGACGTGGTTGCGCGGCCTTTCAGCCACGAAACGCATGAGATGATCTCCACGGTCTGCATCGGCATCGCGCTCTATCCGGATGACGGAGATGACATGGAGACCCTGTCCAAACACGCCGACACCGCAATGTATCGGGCCAAGGATGAGGGTCGCAACACCTTCCGCTTCTTCACGCAGGCCATGCAGCTTGATTCGGCGCGCCACTTGCAACTGGCTAATGAGCTGCGCCATGCCATCGAGCGCAACGAATTCGTGCTGCACTACCAGCCGCAGATCGCCATCCAGGACGGTCGCCTGGTCGGCGCCGAAGCTCTGCTGCGCTGGCACCATCCCCAGCTCGGGTCGGTCTCGCCGGCGGAGTTCATCCCGGTGGCCGAGGATAGCGGCCAGATCATCCAGATCGGCGAATGGGTGTTGCGCACCGCGGCGGCGCAGAGGATGGCATGGCTGGCGCAGGGTTGGCAGGACGGCGTGATGGCGGTCAATCTGTCGGCGGTGCAGTTCCGCCAGGCCGGTCTGCGGGAAATGGTGGCGGGCGTATTGCGCGAGACCGGGCTGCCCGCGCACTGCCTGGAACTGGAATTGACCGAGGCGGTCGCGATGAAGGACCCGCAGGCGGCGGTGGCGGTGATGGATGCGCTTTACGCGGGCGGCATCCGCATGTCCATCGACGATTTCGGCACCGGCTATTCGTCCCTGAGCTACCTGAAACGGTTCAAGGTGTACAAGCTCAAGATCGACCAGTCTTTCGTGCGCGATGTCGGCCATGACCCGGAAGACAGGGCCATCGTTAGCGCCATCATCAGCATGGCGCACAGCCTCGGCCTGCACACCATCGCCGAAGGCGTCGAGACCACGGACCAGCTCGCCTTCCTGCGGCTGCAAGGCTGCGACGAGGTGCAAGGGTATTACTTCAGCAAACCGCTCGCCGCGCAGGCGTTCG
>JAVHSB010000049.1:6127-14123 GCA_036171955.1 Sideroxydans sp. | reverse complement strand
TGCGACGAGGTGCAAGGGTATTACTTCAGCAAACCGCTCGCCGCGCAGGCGTTCGAAGAATCCATGGCGCGCTGGCTAACCCCCGGGTCGACACCGATCCAATCTCCGGTGGGAGAGTGAAAAATCAGAGCTGCGAAAGATGGATGTTCATTGTGGGAGCCCGATCAATCGGGCTTACGCAACAGTTAATTCACCCGGGCGATTATTACTGCCCTCGAAATAGCTAAAGAATCCGGTGATGTGGCCGATAAGCCCCAATGAGACAAGAATAACTGCATTGGAGCTTGTATGAAAATCGCCATCATCGACGACACGCAGATCAACGTCACCCTGTTGCAGCATCTGGTCAGGAAACTGCACGGGTGCGAGCCGGTGGGCTTCACCGACCCGGTCTCCGCGCTCGCGTGGTGCCTGCAGAACGACCCCGACCTGGTGGTGGTTGATTACATGATGCCGGGATTGAACGGGACCCAGTTCACCCGGTGTTTCCGCGAGAAATTTTTCGATACGCCGGTGTTGATGGTGACCGCGAACCACGAGGTAGAGCTGCGCCATGACGCATTGCAGCAGGGGGTCACCGATTTCCTGACCAAGCCGCTGGATAATGCGGAATTCCTCGCGCGCGCCCGCAACATGCTTGCCCTGCGCAAGAGCCACAAGTTGTTGGCGAACCGCGCCGAACAACTGGCCGACGAGGTGCGCAAGGCGACCGAACAGATCGTGCTGCAAGAGCGCGAGACCATCTTTTGTCTGTCCAAGGCGGCGGAATATCGCGATCCGGAGACAGGTGCGCACATCGTGCGCATGGCGCATTACTCCAGACACATCGCCCGCGTGCTGGGTCTGCCTGAAGAGCAGCAGGAGCTGTTGCTCGAGGCCGCGCCCATGCATGACATCGGCAAAGTGGGCACACCCGATCTCATCCTGCTGAAACCGGGAAAGCTCACGCCAGACGAGTTCGCCGTCATGAAACAGCATGCCGAGATCGGCTACGAAATCCTCAACAGCGGCAGTTCGCCGCTGCTCAAGGTGGCGGCGGAGATCGCGCGGACGCACCACGAGAAATTCGACGGCAGCGGCTATCCGCGCGGCCTGAAAGGCACGGACATCCCCCTGTTCGGGCGCATCGTGGCCGTGGCTGACGTGTTCGATGCGCTGACTTCCGAGCGCCCCTACAAGAAGGCATGGAGCGTGGAGCAGGCCACGCAGCTGCTGCGCGACGGCGCAGGGAAACATTTCGACCCGGCCTGCGTGGACGCCTTTCTGGCGGACTTCCATGCAGTGCTGGCGATCAAGGAAAAGTTCGTTGACGAGGATGTCGCCCCGCGCGAGCAGGACGAGGTATCGGGAATGGGGGCGGCGCTGCATGTTTAAGGAGTCCCTGATCAAGCTGAAACGCTCCCAATGGATGTTGCTCGCCCTATTGGTGCTGGCGTTGGGGGTCGATGCTGTGCTGTGGTGGCCCGCAGCCCCCGCGCCGAAAGCCGACAACGTATCCATGGCGAAAAACCGCGTCACCATTCCATTGAGCATGGCGATCACGCAGCCGCTCCCGGATAAGCTCGCGCTGAACGCGCAAAAGGTCGCCCTGGGGCGCGCGCTGTTCGACGAGAAACAGCTTTCCGCCAACGATACGGTCGCCTGTTCCAACTGCCATGTGTTGCGGGCGGGCGGTGCGGACAACCTCGTGCATTCCATCGGTATCAATGGCGGGCAGGGCGGCATTAATGCGCCCACCGTGCTGAACAGCGGGTTCAATTTCGTGCAATTTTGGGATGGCCGGGCCGCCACGCTGGAAGACCAGATCGACGGTCCGGTCACGAACGCGAAGGAGATGGGCGCGACCTGGGATCAGGTGCTGGAAAAGCTGAAACGGTCGGAGCGCTATCGGGCCGCATTCGCCCGCAGCTATCCCGACGGCATCACCGCCGCCAACATCAAGGATGCCATCGCGACCTTCGAGCGTGCGCTGGTCACGCCCAATTCGCGCTTCGACCGCCATCTGCGCGGCGACGCATCCGCTCTCTCGGAGCAGGAGAGACGCGGTTACGAACTGTTCCAGAACGAAGGTTGCGTGGCCTGCCACCAGGGGATCAACTTGGGCGGCAACATGTACGAGCGCATGGGATTGATGGGTGATTATTTTGGCGACCGGGGCAATCCCACGGAGGCGGATCAGGGGCGCTTCAATGTCACAGGGAAGGAAGCGGATCGGCATTACTTCCGGGTACCCGGCCTGCGCAACGTCGCCATGACCGCGCCCTATTTCCACGACGGCAGCGCGCCAGGTCTGGATCAGGCGGTGCGCATCATGGCGCGTTATCAACTGGGGCATGAGCTGTCCGGGCAGGAAGTCGATGACATCGTGGCCTTCCTGAACTCGCTGACCGGCGAGCTGGGAGGTCAAGCACTATGAATGCCGGAGCATTCAAGTGGGCGGGAATGCTGCTTCTGGCGGGTCTGCTGGGCTTCTTCTATGTCAAATCTGCTTCCGTCGATACCGGGCAGCATGTCGAGGTCAGTGCCAAGCTGCGCCATGTGCAACAACTGGAGGAGCAACTGGGCCAGATCGTCCTGCAGAATCGGAACGGGATTCTGCAAAACTATGACCCGCTGGAACAGACGCAGCAGCAGATCCAGGCCATGATCGACGAGCTCGGCGCCGAACATCCGGAGTGGTTCAAGCCGGGATCGGAGTTGTCGCCCCACTTCAACGAATACCTCCGGCTGCGCGACGAGCGGCGGCAACTGATCGACAACTTCAAGTCGCATAACGCGGTGCTGCGCAACTCGGTCCGCCATTTTCCGCTGGCCGTGCGCGAGCTGCTTGCAGGCGCGGATCACCTGAAGAACGGCGACCTGCTGGAGATGGAGGTGCGCGATCACTTGCTTGAAGAGATGCTGATTTACCAGCTCAATCCCGGTGAAGCACGACTCCTCTCCATCCAGGATGCGCTGACGAAAATCGCCGAACATGCGCCGCGTTATTCCCCGCGCCAACAGAAACAAATCGACCGGTTGCTGATGCATGCCGGCATCATGGTTGCGTACAAGGACGAAACGGACGCGACGGTCAAAAGCATCCTGGAGACGCGCTCGGGCGAGGTCGTGGAGGAGATATTCAATCGCTACAACCGGCAGTTCGAGCAGGCTGAGCACACAGCGAACCTGTATCGGTTCTGGTTGATGCTGTTCGCCTTGACCGGCCTGATCTACGGCGTCTTTTCTTTCGTGCGCATCAGCCGGGCGCGCGACGAACTGGACAAGTCGCTGACCGAACTTGAGTTCCAGAAGTACGCCCTCGACCAGCATTCCATCGTCAGCATCACCGACCGCAGCGGCAGGATCATCTATACCAACGACAAGTTCAGCGAGATCAGCCAGTTCAGCCGCGACGAGCTGCTGGGGCAGGACCATCGGCTGCTGAATTCCGGCCATCACCCGAGCGAGTTCTTCAAACAGATGTGGGCCACCATCGGCCGCGGCCAGGTGTGGCACGGCGAAGTGCAGAACCGGCGCAAGGACGGCAGCTTTTACTGGGTGGATTCCACCATCGTGCCGTTCATGGACAAGCTGGGGAAACCGCTGCGCTATGTGTCATTGCGCACCGACATCACGGCCCGCAAGGAAGCCGACGCGCGCCTCGCCGAGCAGGCGGCCTTTTATGAGCGCATCACGGAAACGCTGGGCGAAGGGCTGTACGTGCAGGATGGAGCGGGCCGCTGCATCTACCTGAACCGCGAAGCCGAGAATCTGCTGGGATGGCAACGGGATGAGTTCATCGGGTTGGCGGTGCATGACACCATCCACAGACTGACCCCGCAGGGTCAGCCGCTGGCATCGCGCGATTGCCCGATCTTCCATCGCGTGAACGAGACCGGTGAGGCGCGCATGGACGATCAGGTGTTCGTGCGCAAGGATGGCACAACCTTTCCGGTCGCGCTGGCTTCGCGTGCGGCGTACGGCGCAGATGGCAAGCAGGAGGCTCTGGTAGTGGCGTTCGAAGATATTTCCGAACGCAAGCGGAATGAGTCGGCCATGCGGGAGACGAAAGAGCGCCTTAACCTCGCGCTCGAAGGCTCGGGGCTGGCGTTGTGGGACTGGGATATTGCGAACGACCGCATGTATTTGAGCAGTCGCTGGGGCGAAATCATGGGCGAAGCGCCCGCCGACACCATCACCACGCTGGAGGAATTGTTCGCTCATGTCCATGCGGAGGATCGCGCAAGCACCCACGCAAAACTGGTTCCGGCGCTGAAGGGAGAACAGGCGTTCTTCTCGGCCGAATATCGCGTGCAGCGCCATGACGGAACTTGTGTCTGGGTACACACCCACGGCAAGGTGGTGGAGCGCGACGCGCAAGGCCGCGCCCTGCGCATGACCGGGACCAACTCCGACATCGGTGCGCGTAAGGAGGCGGAAGCCGCAATCACGCATGCAAAGGATCTGGCCGAGCAATCCGCGCAGGCCAAGAGCGATTTCCTCGCCAACATGAGCCACGAGATCCGCACGCCGATGAATGGCATCATCGGCATGACCGAGCTGGCGCTGGATACCGAGCTGACGCGCGAACAGCAGGAATACCTGAATCTGGTCAGGACATCGGCAGCCTCGCTGATGGGTATCATCAACGACATCCTCGATTTCTCCAAGATCGAGGCGGGCAAGATGAGCATCGAGAACATCGAGTTCTCGTTGGAACACATGCTGCGCGACACCATGAAGGCGCTGGCCGTGCGCGCGCACCAGAAGAATCTGGAGCTGATCCTGCATGTGGGGAACGATGTGCCGGATCGCCTGCTTGGCGATCCCGGGCGCATGCGCCAGATCATCGTCAACCTGGTGGGGAACGCCATCAAGTTCACCGAACGCGGCGAGATCGAAGTGGCGGTCGAAACAGTTGAGCCGGTGTCGGCGGGACAGGCGCGGTTGCGCTTCCGGGTGCGCGACACCGGTATCGGCATCCCCAAGGATAAATTCCAGTCCGTGTTCGAATCGTTCTCGCAGGCCGATACTTCGACCACGCGCAAATATGGCGGGACGGGTCTGGGTCTCACGATCTCGGCGCAACTGGTCGAATTGATGGGCGGCAAGCTGGGGCTGGAGAGCGAGGTGGGCGTGGGCAGCACTTTCCACTTCACGCTGGCGATAGAGGTGACATCGGCCAAGCCGCTGGCGCAATACCAGCAAACAGGCCGCCTCGAAAATATGCGGGTGCTGCTGGCAGACGATAACGCGACCAATCGCAGACTGCTGCAGGAGATGCTGCGCAACTGGAAGATGCGGCCGACCGCAGTCGCCGACGGCGAGGAGGCGCTGGCCGAACTGGCGCGCGCAACGACGGCGGGCATACCTTATGCGATGGCGATCCTGGACGTGCAGATGCCGGGCATGGACGGGTTCACCCTGGCGCAACATATCCGCGAACACACGGAGTATGCGGGGGCGACGGTGATGATGCTCACCTCGGAAGGGCAGCGCGGCCATGCGGCGCGTTGCCGCGAGCTGGGGATCGCGGGCTATCTGATGAAGCCCGCGTCGCAGTCCGAATTGCTGGATGCGATCATGACGGCGCTGGGCGAGCCTGTGCACGCCGATGCGCCGCTCATCACGCGCCATTCACTGCGCGAGGCGCGCACCCAGCTGGAGCTGCTGCTGGCGGAAGACAATGCGGTGAATCAGACCCTGGCGCTGCGGCTGTTGCAGAAGCTTGGCCACCGCGTCACCGTGGCGAACAACGGGCAGGAGGCCGTTGCACATTGGCAGAGCCGGCATTTCGATGCGATCCTGATGGACGTGGACATGCCGGTGATGAACGGTTACGAAGCGACACAGCGCATCCGCGCGCTGGAAAAGGAAAGTGGCGGGCACGTCCGCATCGTGGCGATGACCGCCCACGCCATGGCGGGCACCCGCGAAGAGTGCCTGCGTCACGGCATGGATGGCTATCTCTCCAAACCCATCGACACCGAGGCGCTGTGGCTGGAGCTCGATGCGATGGCGCAACACTCTGTCGCCGCCGGGACTGATGCAACCATGCCAGCGGAGCTGGCGGTGGTCGATTTTGCCCGGGCGCGCCAGACCATGGATGACAGCAAGGAATTGTTCGACGAGATCGTGAAACTGTTCCTGGCCGACTATCCGCCGCATCTCGAAAAGATCAGGAACGGTCTGGCGCAGGGCGATGCCGACGCGGTGCGCCACAGCGCACATGCACTGAAAGGCATGGTGGGCATCTTCGCCGCCGAGCGCACGATGCAGGCGGCTGCCACGGTGGAAGCGATGGCGGGTGAAGCGGGACTGGCCGCCGCCGTCGCCGCGCTCGAAATTTCGCTGACCGACCTCGAAACCGCCATCCGCGCCTACCAGTGGTGAATCCTGCCGCTTAATAGCCACCCAAATCCCCCTCTATTTGCGCCTTTGATTTGACGCCCGCTTCCGATAATCCGCATAAGCCGTGAAAGCCCCCCGTGGGCGCCGGACATGCGAGATCGAAGAGGCGTCAGATGAATCCAGTTTTGCAAACCTTGAAGGATGGACTGTTGCGCGGCGGCGTGCGCGGCATGGCGGGCCCCATCCTGATCGTGATGATCCTGTCGATGATGGTGCTGCCGCTGCCGCCGCTGCTGCTCGACATCCTGTTTACCTTCAACATCGCCTTGGCCATCATGGTGCTGCTGGTGGCGATGAATACCACCCGCCCGCTCGATTTTGCGGTGTTCCCCGCCGTGCTGCTGATCTCGACCCTGTTGCGACTCTCGCTCAACGTTGCCTCCACCCGCGTGGTGCTGCTGGAAGGCCATACTGGTCCGGCAGCGGCGGGCAAGGTGATCGAGTCGTTCGGTCATTTTCTGGTGGGCGGCAATTACGCGGTCGGCCTGGTGGTCTTCGTCATTCTGGTCATCATCAACTTCGTGGTCATCACCAAGGGCGCGGGGCGCATCGCCGAAGTCGGCGCGCGCTTCACCCTCGATGCGATGCCCGGCAAGCAGATGGCGATCGATGCCGACCTCAATGCCGGCCTCATCGGCGAGGACGTGGCGCGCAAGCGGCGCGCCGAGGTTTCGCAGGAGGCCGAGTTCTACGGCGCGATGGACGGCGCTTCCAAGTTCGTGCGCGGCGATGCGGTGGCCGGCATCATGATCATGCTGATCAATATCGTGGGCGGGCTGGTGGTCGGCGTGCTGCAGCACGACCTCGATCTGGCCACCGCCGCACGGAACTACACCCTGCTCACCATCGGCGACGGCCTGGTGGCGCAGATTCCGGCGCTGGTGATCTCCACCGCGGCGGGCATGGTGGTCAGCCGCGTCGCCAGCGAGGACAACATCGGCCAGCAACTGGTCAAGCAGCTGGTCTCCAGCCCGCAAGTCATCATCCTGACCGCCTTCATCATCGGCATGCTGGGCATGATCCCGGGCATGCCGCATTTCGCTTTCCTGTTGCTGGCCGGTGTGCTCGGCTGGTTCGCCTATGCCCTGATGCAGCGCGCGAACGCGACGAATATGCAGGAGCCGCAGGCCGAAGTGAGCCTGCCCCAGGCCACGGAAGCAGCCGAAGCGAGCTGGGAGGATGTCGCGCAGGTCGATGTGCTGGGACTGGAGGTGGGCTATCGCCTGATCCCGCTGGTGGACAAGGCGCAGGACGGCGACCTGCTGCGGCGGATCAAGGGCATCCGCAAAAAATTCACGCAGGACATGGGTTTCCTGCCGCCGGCGGTGCACATTCGCGACAACCTCGATCTGCCGCCGAGCGCCTATCGCATCACGCTGAAAGGGGCGGAGATCGGCCGGGCGGAGGCGCACGCGCAGCAGATGCTCGCGATCAATCCGGGCAATGTCAGCGGCGCGTTGCCGGGCACGCCGACCCTGGATCCCGCGTTCGGGCTGCCCGCGATCTGGATCGACACCGCGTTGCGCGAACAGGCGCAGGCGATGGGCTACACCGTGGTCGATGCCGCGACAGCCATTGATCGATGAAGTGATCCCGGCGTCGC
>JAVHSB010000049.1:2208-6117 GCA_036171955.1 Sideroxydans sp. | reverse complement strand
ACCGTGGTCGATGCGGGCACGGTGGTGGCGACGCACATGAGCCATCTGATCCAGCAGAACGCGGCTGAGCTGCTGGGGCGCCAGGAACTGCAACAGTTGCTCGACCACCTCGGCAAGATCGCGCCCAAGCTGGTCGAAGGTCTGATCCCCGACCTGCTGCCGCTGACCACGGTGCAAAAAGTGATGCAGAACCTGCTCGACGAAGGCATGCACATCCGCGACATGCGCACGATTCTGGAGACGCTGGCCGCGCATGCGCCCAAGACCCAGGATGCCGGCGTGCTGACCGCGCTGGTGCGCGTCGCGCTCGGGCCGGCCATCGTGCAGCAGTTCTATCCCTCGGCGCAGGAGCTGCAAGTCATCGGCATGGACAAGGAACTCGAATATGTGCTGGGACAGGCTTTGCAGGCGGGCGGCGCGGCGATCGAGCCGAGCCTGGCCAATACGCTGCTGAACGAGGCGCGCACCGCCACCGAAAAACAGGAGCGGCTGGGCTTGCCCACCGTGCTGCTGGTGCCGGGCGGTATCCGCGACCTGCTGGCGCGATTCCTGCGCCGCGCGCTGCCGCAACTCAAGGTGATTTCGCAGGAAGAAGTGCCCGGCTTCAAGACGATCCGGGTGACATCCATGGTGGGAGGTAGAGCATGAACGCAAGAAAATTCATCGCTGCCAGTTCGCGCGAGGCGCTGCAACTGGTGCGGGCAGAACTAGGCAAGGATGCGGTGATCCTTTCCAACCGCAAGGCGGCTGACGGTGTCGAGATCGTGGCCATGGCGGGCAGCGAGCTGGCGCATCTGAACGAAACGCGCCTGCAGGCGCACCATGCCGAACAGCCGCGCAGCGTGCCGCGTGCGCAGGTTTCCGAGCGCGCGCTGAACCAGGCTGCGGCGCTGGGGGCGAAGGTGATCGCGGCGCAGGCGGAGCGTGCGGTGGCACCGCCGCCACCGGCGAACCCGGAGACGCAGCAACTGATGCAGGAATTGAAATCCATGCACGCCCGCATGCAGGATCAGATGGCCGGCATGGCCTGGAGCACGTTGCAGCAGCAGGATCCGCAGCGCAGCGGCCTGTTGCGCGATATGGTCAATGCCGGATTCAGCCCGGCCCTGTCGCGCCTGCTGCTGGACAAGATGCCGCGGGGAGCAGACCTCGCCTGGGTCAAGCGCATCCTGGCGCACAACCTCGGCGTGGTGAATCCGCGCGATGAAGTTGTGGCGCGCGGCGGAATCTATGCGCTGGTCGGTCCGACCGGCGTCGGCAAGACCACGACCACTGCCAAGCTGGCGGCGCGCGCCGTGGTGCGCTACGGCGCGGACAAGGTGGCGCTGGTCACCACCGACAGCTATCGCGTCGGCGCGTTCGAGCAACTGCGCATCTATGCCAGGATCCTCGGCGTCGCGGTGCACGCGGTGCGCGATGCGAACGATCTGAAACTTACCCTGTCCGGCCTCAGGCACAAGCATCTGGTGCTGATCGACACGATGGGTGTCGGCCAGCGCGACAGCCGCGTGGCGGAACAGACGCGCATGTTCGACGAGGCGGCGGTCGGCCGTCTGCTCCTGCTGAATGCGACCAGCGCCGGCGGCACGCTGGACGATGTGGTGCAGATGTACGGCGGCAAGAATGTGATCGGTTGCATCCCGACCAAGCTGGACGAGGCGGTGCAGCTCGGCACGGTGCTGGATGTGGCGGCGCGCCACAAGCTGCTGCTGCACTACATCGCCAGCGGACAGCGCGTGCCGGAGGACTTGCATGAAGTGAATCTCGATTATCTGTTGCACCGCGCGTTCAAGCCGAGTGCCAAGCCGTCGGCCTTCGTCCTGCAGGATATGGAGTTCCCGGCATTCATGGCGGGACAGACGAGCGGCGCGGCGGCGGGGAGGGCGTATGCGCTCTGACTTGACGGATGGATACGCCGACCAGGCGGCGGGCCTGCGCAAATTGCTGGCGCGCAGCAGCGCGCGGGTGATCAGTGTGCTCGGCGCGCGCGACGGGATCGGGGCGACCACCCTGGTCGCCAATCTGGCGGGGGTGTTCAACCGCGCCGGCAAGCGGGTGCTGGTGCTGGACGAGAACCGCGCGCCCGCGAACGTGGCGCAGGCGCTCGGCCTGCGCGCGCGCTATGACCTGCTGCAGGCCGCGCGCGGCGACAAGAACTGGTGCGAGGTGCTGCTGCAGGGCGACGACGGGCTGGCGCTGCTACCGTTGCCGCGCGCGCTGGAAGCCTTGCCGCAACTGGATACGGCGGAACGCGCGCGCCTGCTCGAATCGATGCTGGCGGCCACGGCGGGGCGCGATGTGGTGCTGGTCGATGCGGCGCGCGACGGCCATTCCCTGTGCACCGGCCTCTCCGGCGACGAGCCGCTGCTGCTGGTGCTGGACCCGACCGTGGAGGGCATCACTGCCAGCTATGCCCTGATGAAACAGATGGCGCTGCGCAACGGGCGGCAGGCCTTTGCCATCGTGGTGAACCGCGTCGGCGGCGAACGCGATGCGCTGAACGTGTTCGACAACATGGTGCATGCGGCGCGCCATCATTTGCAGGTGCGCCTTGAATATCTGGGCTATATTCCGGTTGATGAAAAACTGAAACGTGCGACACAATTGCAGCGCCCGCTGGTGGAGATCTGTCCCGCGGGGGCCGCGTCGATGGCGCTGCGCGAAGTGGCGCAGGGTCTGTTGTCCGCGCCGGGCGCGGGCGGGCAGGATGCGCTGGACGGTGTGATGCGGCGTCTGTTGCGCGCGACGCATATAACGAGCGGCGCACGGCTGGAAGCATTTTCATGAATACCGCCACCGCCGTGCGTGCAAGCAAGGGCGGCCGGGCCGGTAGCGGGAATTTGGGCAGAACGAAGACAGCGAGCAGCGGGAAAACGGGAACCATGTACACCGCCAACGGATTGAGCGACAAGAGCCAGTGCCTGCAGGAACATGCGGCGCTGGTGAAGCGCATCGCGCATTACATGATGCTCAAGTTGCCGAACAGCGTGGACGTGGAAGACCTGATCCAGGCCGGCATGATCGGTTTGCTCGACGCGGCCAGCCGCTATGACGAGCTGCGCGGGGCGCAGTTCGAGACCTACGCCTCGCAACGCATCCGCGGCGCCATTCTGGACGAGTTGCGCGGCACGGACTGGTTGCCGCGCAGTCTGCGCCGCGATTCGCGCCGCATCGAAAATGCGGTGAGCCGCCTGCAGCAAAAACTGGGACGCGCGCCGGGCGAATCCGAAATCGCCGCCGAAATGGGAATCAGCCTGGCCGACTATCAGCAGATGTTGCAGGAAACGCGCGGCGCGCAGCTGATGTATTACGAGGACTTCCACAACGATGAGCAGGAGAGTTTCTTCGACCGCCACGACGTGGGCGATGCGGACGATCCGCTGGCGTTGCTCGGAGACAAGCGTTTCCACGAAGATCTGGTGCTGGCCATCAAGCGTCTGCCGGAACGCGAGCGGCAATTGATGGGCATGCACTACGAGCAGGACATGAACCTGCGCGAGATCGGCGAAGTGCTGGGCATATCGGAATCGCGCGTGTGCCAGATCCACAGCCAGGCGGTGGCGCGTCTGCGCGCCACGCTGCGGGGATATTGATGGACATCCTCAGCATGCTCGGCCTGCTGGTCGCGGTCGGCGGCATCCTCGGCGGCCAATTCCTGGAAGGCGGCTCGGTCAATGTGCTGCTGCAGCTCGCCGCCTTTCTGATTGTGCTCGGCGGAACGCTCGGCGCGGTCATGGTGCAGCACCCGCTGAACATCTTCATGGCCGGAATCAAGATGGCGAAGTGGGTGTTCGTTACGCCCGTCATCGACAAGCAGCAGCTGATCTACCGCATGACCGCCTGGGGCAATGCCGCGCGCAAGGACGGCATCCTCGCGCTGGAAGGCCAGATCAGGACGGTCAACGAACC
>JAVHSB010000049.1:0-2108 GCA_036171955.1 Sideroxydans sp. | reverse complement strand
ATCGCCGTGGCCTTCATCGCCACCATCTACGGCGTGGGCTTCGCCAACCTGGTGTTCCTGCCCATCGCCGGCAAGCTGAAGATCCTCATCGCGCGGGAAGTGACCCTGCGCGAAATGGCGATCGACGGCTTGTGCATGATCGCAAATGCGGAGAATCCGCATTTCATCGAAAATAAATTGAAGGGTTATATCTCCTGACATGGCGCGCCGCGCGAAAAGACAGGGGCCGGACAATCACGAGCGCTGGATGGTGTCGTATGCCGACTTCATCACCCTGCTGTTCGCGTTCTTCGTGGTGATGTACGGCATCTCCTCGGTGAACGAAGGCAAATACAAGGATTTCAGCGTTTCGATGAGCCAGGTGTTCGGGCAGAACGGCGCTGCGGCGGATGGCAGCCCGATCCGCCTGAGCGAGGAGGAAGCCTATTTCAAAGCGCTGGTGGAACGGCGCAACGCGCGCCTGGCGGAAAAACAGCGCAAGCAGAATGAGCGCCTGCAACGCCTGGGCGAGCGCCTCAACGGCAAGTTGGGCGGCTTTGTCGACAAGGGCGCGATGAGCATCAGCCAGAGCGAACGCGGGGTGACGCTGGACATCAATGCCAGCATGCTGTTCCAGCAGGGCGATGCCACAGTGCAGCCGGCGGCGGTGGGCACGCTGATCGATGTGGCGAAAATCCTGGTGGATGAAGAATTGCCGATCGAGGTGGAAGGCTATACCGACAGCCTGCCGATCAGCACGCCGCAATTCCCTTCCAACTGGGAACTCTCTTCGGCGCGCGCCAGCAGCGTGGTGCGCCTGTTCATTGAAAACGGCATTGCCGCCGGGCGGCTGAACGCCATCGGCCATGCCGACAATGTTCCGGTCGCCCCCAACGACAGCGCGGAGGGCCGCGCGAAAAATCGCCGCATCACCGTGACCGTGCTGGCGTCTCCGCCGGAGGCCGCAGCGGAAATTCCCGTCCAGTAATCGTTGCGGTCGCGGATGCTGCCGGGTGCGCGACTGGCCAGCGGGCGGGTCAGTGCCCGGCCGGGATCTCCCGTTTCGCGTCCAGATGCCGTCGCAGTCCGTGCACCAGGTTCTGCGTCAGCTCCGCCTGTAGTTCCTCCAGCCCCAGCGTGATGCCCTGCTCGATGCACTGCGTCACGCGCAGTCCCTGATAGCCACAGGGGTTGATGCGGGAGAACGGTTTCAGGTCCATGTCCACGTTGAACGACAGGCCGTGGTAGCAGCAGCCATTCTTGATCTTCAGCCCCAGTGCGGCGATCTTTGCGCCATTCACATACACGCCGGGTGCGTCGCGGCGGCCGTTTGCGGCCACGCCGTGTTGCGCCAGCAGGTCTATCACCGCCTGTTCCATCAGCGTCACCAGCTCGCGCACGTTGAGCTGCCAGCGGCGGAGGTCGAGCAGGAGGTAGATCACGATCTGGCCGGGGCCGTGGTAGGTCACTTGCCCGCCGCGATCGATCTGCACCACCGGGATGTCGCCCGGGTTCAGCACATGCTCGGGTTTGCCGGCCTGCCCCTGGGTATAGGTCGGCGGATGTTGCAGCAGCCAGATCTCGTCAACGGTGTCCGCCGTGCGCTCGGCGGTGAAACGCTGCATCGCGCGCCAGGTGGGCTCGTAGTCCACCAGCCCCAGCGCGCGGATGTGGATGGGCGTGGTCACGGTGCAGCCCCCGGCACTCGGCATTCAGTACTCGGCATTGTCATAGCACCATCTTCACCATCGGATGTGCGGTGAGCGTGCGGTACAGGTCGTCCAGCTGTTCGCGCGTGGTGACGCGCACGGTGCAGGTGAGGCTGAGATATTTCGCGCTGCTGCTGGCGCGCATCTCGATGGTCGCCGCATCGAAGTCGGGCGCATGGCACTGCACCGCTTCGGCCACGGCTTGCGCGAATCCCTGCCGGGCTTCGCCGAACACCTTGAGCGGGAAGTCGCAGGGATATTCGATGAGGGATTCCTTGGGGTCGATCATTTGCGCATCACGTCGCGTTTGAAATCCTGGTACAGCTTGTGCAGCCGCGCAAACATCGCGCCCGGCTTGCCGCTGCCGACCGGCTTGCCGTCGAGTTGGGTGATCGCCAGCACCTCCTTGGTAGATGAAGT
>JAVHSB010000048.1:0-5431 GCA_036171955.1 Sideroxydans sp. | reverse complement strand
AGACGATTCATGGTCACTTCGGTACAGAACACAGGCGGCGCGACTGCCGCACCCGCAAGCGGGACATCGCAGATCGGCGCGACGCAGGATCGCTTCCTGAAGCTGCTGGTCACGCAGATGAAGAATCAGGACCCGCTCAACCCGCTGGACAACGCGCAGGTGACTTCGCAGATGGCGCAACTGTCGACCGTGACCGGCATCGACAAACTCAACGCGACTGTGCAGTCGTTGAGCAGCAGCCTGCTCGCGTCGCAATCGTTGCAGGCGGTTTCCATGATCGGTCATCCCGTGCTGGTCGAGGGCAACGGCATCACGCTCGGCAACGGCAAGGCGTATGCGGCGGTGGAACTGGCGCAGCCGGCCGACACCCTCAGCGTCAGCATCAACGATGGTTCCGGCCGCACCGTGCGCACACTGCAACTCGGCGCGCAGGATCGCGGCATCGTCAACGTCACATGGGACGGCATGACCGACAGCGGTTCACTGGCGCCGGACGGCGGCTACACAATGCAGGCGGTTGCCGGGCTGGGCGGCGTCACGAGCGCGGCGGCGACTCTGGAATACGGGTTGGTCAACAGCGTGGCGCAGTCGCAAAGCGGCGTCACGGTCAATGTCGGCAACGCGGGCGATATCGGCCTGGGTGCCATCAAACAAATTCTGTAAGGAGGATGTCATGGGTTTTCAGCAAGGACTTTCGGGACTCAACGCCGCCGCCAGAAATCTGGATGTGATCGGCAACAACGTGGCCAACGCCAACACCGTCGGCTTCAAACAATCGCAGGCACAGTTCGCCGATGTGTATGCCAACTCGATCGCCGGTTCCGGCATGTCGCAAGTCGGCATCGGCGTGCGCGTTGCCGCCGTGGCGCAACAGTTCACCCAGGGCAACATCAGCACCACCAACAATTCGCTGGATATGGCGATCAGCGGCAGCGGTTTTTTCCGCATGAGCGACAACGGCTCAGTTTCCTATTCGCGCAACGGCCAGTTCCAGCTCGACAAGGACGGCTTCATTGTCAGCAGCCAGGGCATGCGCCTGACCGGATTCCTGCCGAATGCGCTGGGCCAGATCGTGGCGACCACGCCGGCGGACTTGCAGATCTCGATGGCCGACCTGTTGCCGAACCAGACCACGACCATCAATGCCGGCCTGAATCTGGATGCGCGTTCCGCCATCGTTCCGGCGGCGCCGGCATTCGACCCCAACAATTCCGCGACCTTCAACAACTCGACCTCGATGACCGTGTACGACAGTCTGGGTGCCAGCCATGTCGCCTCGCTCTATTTTGCCAAGACCGCCGCCAACAGCTGGGAGAACTATCTGACCATCGACGGCAATGTGGTGCCTGTCGCCGGCACGGCGCTGACCACCATGACGTTCAATACCAATGGCACCCTGGCCACACCGGTCGCACCGGTGACTTCGGCGGCCTTCAGTCCCACCTCGCCGGGGATCGCGCTGGCCGGATCGTCGCTGGATGCCACCGGGCAGATCGCCACCGTGACCACCACGAACGGCCTGTCGGTCGGTGCTGCGGTCACCGGCGGCGGCTTCCCGGCCGGAACCACCATCAGTGCAATCACCGGGCCGAACACCTTCACCACCTCGGCCGCCGGCACACCAAGCGCCGTCGGGGTCACGCTGACCGTGACCAACCCGGCGAGTGCAGCCGCCCAGACATTGACTTTCAATTTCACCGGAACATCGCAGTTCGGCGGCGTGTTCGGGGTCAACACCCTGAGCCAGGACGGTTACACCTCGGGCCGCATGACCGGATTCAGCACGGGGATGGACGGCATCATTTCCGGGCGCTATTCCAACGGCCAGACCAAGACGCTGGGGCAGGTGGTGTTGTCGAATTTCAATAACCCGCAGGGCTTGCAACCGCTCGGCGGCAACAACTGGGCGGAGACTTCGACTTCCGGCACACCGCTCACCGGCGTGCCGGGTTCGGCCAGTCTGGGCGTGCTGCAAACTTCGGCGCTGGAAGATTCCAATGTCGATCTGACCGCGGAACTAGTGAACATGATCACCGCGCAGCGGGTGTATCAGGCGAATGCGCAGACCGTGAAGACCCAGGACCAGGTGTTGCAGACCCTCGTCAATCTGCGGTAATCAGGATTCAGGATTTTTGAACCAGGAACTGGGATTTAGGAACTTGGATTTGGGGAGGTTGATATGGACAGGCTGATCTATACCGCAATGACGGGCGCATCGCAGATCCTGCAACGGCAGGCCTCGGTGGCGAACAATCTGGCCAATGTCAACACGCCGGGATTCCGCGCTAGCATCGATGCTTTCCGCGCCGTGCCCTTGCGCGGGGATGGACTGCCGACGCGGACTTTTGTGGTTGATTCCACTCCGGGCAGCGACTTCGCGCCGGGCGTGATCCAGCAGACCGGGCGCGTGCTGGATGTCGCGGTGGACGGCAACGGCTGGATTGCGGTGCAGGATGCCGGCGGCAACGAGGCCTACACGCGCAACGGCAGTTTGAAGATCCAGCCCAACGGCATTTTGCAGACGAGCAGCGGGCTGAACGTGGTCGGCGATGCGGGGCCGCTCACGATCCCGCCGGACACCGAGATTAGCATTGCCCAGGATGGCACGATTTCCACCGTGCCCAGCACCTCGCAAAAGGCGGGCGTGGTGGTGGTCGGCCGCATCAAACTGACCAACCCGCCGCAAGACCAGATGGTGCGCGGCGAGGATGGCTTGTTCCGCACCCGTGACGGCAATCCGGCGGCGGCTGACGCTGCGGCGACCGTGGTGTCAGGCAGTCTGGAAAGCAGCAACGTCAACACGGTCGATGCCATGGTGGACATGATCGCGCTGGCACGCCAGTTCGACACCCAGATGAAACTGCTGCAAAGCGCGGACGAGAACGCCCGCCACGCGGGCACGCTGCTCAACATCAACGGCTGATTGAATAAAGGAAACACACCATGATTCGCTCTCTCTGGATCGCCAAGACCGGCCTCGAAGCACAACAGACGCAGATGGATGTCATCTCCAACAACCTGGCCAACGTCAGCACCACCGGCTTCAAGCGTTCGCGCGCGGTATTCGAGGACCTGCTGTACCAGAATCTGCGCCAGCCCGGCGCGCAGTCGTCGCAGCAGACGCAGATACCCTCCGGTTTGCAGATCGGCACCGGGGTGCGCCCCATCGCCACCGAGCGCATCCACACCCAGGGCAATCTGCAACAGACCGGGAATCAGCTCGATCTGGCGATCCAGGGCAACGGCTTCTTCCAGATATTGCTGCCGGACGGCAGCACCGCCTATAGCCGCGACGGTTCGTTCCAGAGCGACAGCCAGGGACAACTGGTAACGGCCAACGGCTATGTGGTGCAACCGGCCATCACGCTGCCGGCCAACGCGCTCTCGGTCACCGTCGGTATGGACGGCGTGGTTTCGGTCACCCAACCCGGTGTTACGGCACCGGTGCAGGTGGGCAGCATCCAGTTGGCGACCTTCATCAATCCGGCCGGTCTGGAAAGCATGGGGCAGAACCTCTATCTGGAAACGGCGGCCAGCGGCGCACCCAACACCAACGTGCCGGGAACCAACGGCACCGGCAGCCTCAGCCAGGGCTATGTCGAGACTTCGAACGTGAATGTGGTGGAAGAGCTGGTGAACATGATCCAGACGCAGCGCGCCTACGAGATCAACTCGAAATCCATCACCACATCCGACCAGATGTTGCAGAGACTGTCGCAGATATAACGAGGCCGACCATGATCCGCATCCTCATCTTGCTGGTGGCAAATCTTCTGCTGGCCGCCTGCGTCCCGGCCAGCAATATCCGCGCGCCGTTGACCGCAGCGCCGCCGGCACCGGCGGTCGCCGCGGTTCCCGCCAATGGCGCGATCTTCCAGGCGGGGGTGAACGACCGCCCGCTGTTCGAGGACCGCCGCGCACGCCATGTCGGCGATCTGCTCACCATCGCCATCACCGAAGCGACTTCCGCCAGCGGCAAGTCCGGCACGACTCAGGAGAACAGCGGCAGTCTGAACGTTACCACCCCGGCGATTACCGGCGGCTTGTCCGGCAGCAGCAGCGTCAAGTCGGCCAGCAAGAGCGACGCCTCTGGCGCCAATACTTTCAGCGGCACCCTGACGGCGACCGTGGTCGAAGTGTTGCCCAACGGCAATCTGCGCGTGGCCGGCGAGAAACAGATCAACATCCGCCATTCGAACGAATACGTGCGCTTCTCCGGCGTGGTGTTTCCGCCGGATATCAGCGGCAGCAATACCGTACTGTCGACCAAGGTGGCCGATGTGCATCTGGAATACAAGGGGACGACCAGCCTCGATGCGGCGGATGTGAGCAGCATGTTCGCCCACATCTTCACCACAGTGCTGCCGTTCTAGGAGAGCGCCATGAGATTCGCCTGCCGATTCACCCTTGCCCTGTTGCTGGGACTGGTCGCCGCCAACGCGGCTGCCGAACGCATCAAGGACATTGCCAGCGTGCAGGGCGTGCGCGAGAACCAGTTGCTGGGTTACGGCCTGGTGGTGGGACTGGATGGCAGCGGCGACCAGACCACGCAGACACCGTTCACGGTGCAAAGCACGGTCACCCTGCTGGCGCAGATGGGCGTGACCCTGCCGCCCGGAACCAGCCTGCAACTGAAGAATGTCGCGGCGGTGACGGTGACGGCCTCGTTGCCGCCGTTCTCGCGTCCGGGACAGAACATCGATGTCACGGTTTCTTCCATCGGCAATGCCAAGAGCCTGCGCGGCGGCACGCTGCTGATGACGCCGCTCAAAGGCGCCGACGGCCAGGTCTATGCGATGGCGCAGGGCAGCCTGCTGGTGAGCGGCGCGGGCGCGGCGGCGGGTGGCAGCAAGACCGTGATCAACCATTTGAGCGTGGGGCGCATCCCGAGCGGCGCGACCGTGGAACGCGCGGTGCCGACCGCACTGGGGCAGGGCGACTCGATCTATCTGCAACTCAACAGCGCCGACTTCACCACGGCGGCGCGCATGGCGGACAGCATCAACCGCGAATTCTTCCCCGCGCAGGCGATCGCCAGCGCCACCGATGCACGCACGGTGCAGGTCGCCGCGCCGTCGGGCAATGAGCGCGTGCAGTTCCTGGCGCGCATCGAGAATCTTGAGGTGGATGCGGCAACAGGCGGGGCGAAGGTCATCATCAACGCCCGTACCGGCTCGGTGGTGATGAACCAGAACGTGATGCTGGCCGATTGTGCCGTGGCGCACGGCAATCTGAGCGTGGTGATCAGCGCCGAGAATTCCATCAGCCAGCCCAATCCGCTGGCCGGCGGCACCACGGCGGCGACGACCAACGCCAGCATCGAGATCAAGGCCGCCCCCGGCAATCTGCTGCAACTGAAGCGCGGCGTCTCGCTCAACGAAGTGGTCAAGGCGCTGAACTCCATCGGGGCCACGCCGCAGGACTTGTTTGC
>JAVHSB010000047.1:0-1151 GCA_036171955.1 Sideroxydans sp. | reverse complement strand
ACTTGGGGGAAGGGGCTGAGCAGCAGGTTCGGTCCAAGTGGTCTTCATGCTCATCGAATCCTTGCCGACCGGGATGCTGATGCCGAGCTGCGGGCACAGCTCCATGCCGACGGCCCTGACGGTGTCAAACAGGGCGGCATCTTCGCCGTGGTGTCCGGCGGCAGCCATCCAGTTGGCGGAAAGTTTGATGTCGCCGATTTTTTCAATACGCGCCGCGACAATGTTGGTGATGGCCTCGCCGATGGCCATGCGACCGGAGGCAGGCGCGTCCAGCACGGCGATGGGTGTGCGTTCGCCCATGGCGAAAGCTTCGCCCAGACAGGTGTTGTAACCGAGCGTGGTCACGGCCACGTCGGCCACCGGCACCTGCCACGGGCCGACCATCTGGTCGCGCGCGGTGAAACCGCCCACGGTGCGGTCGCCGATGCTGATGAGGAAGGTCTTGTCCGCCACGGAAGGCAGACGCAGCACGCGCTCGGCGGCTTCCTTCAACTCGATGTTGCCGGTGTCAAACTTCGGCAGTGCCACTTGCTCACGCTGCACGTTGCGCGTCATCTTCGGCGGCTTGCCCAGCAACACGGAGAGCGGCATGTCCACCGCGTTGTTGGCGAACTCCTCGTCGTGCACGATGAGTTGGTCTTCGCTGATGGCACGGCCCAGCACGGCGAACGGGCAACGCTCGCGCTCGCACATCGCCCTGAATTCTTCCAGCCGCTCCGCCGGTATGGCGAGCACGTAACGCTCCTGCGCCTCGTTGCTCCAGATCTGCATCGGGGTCATGCCGCGCTCTTCGTTCGGCACCGCGCGCAACTCGAAATGCGCGCCCTTGCCGCCGCCGTGCACCAGCTCCGGCAATGCGTTGGAGATGCCGCCCGCGCCCACGTCGTGGATGGAAAGAATCGGATTGTTGTCGCCCAGTTGCCAGCAGCGGTCGATGACTTCCTGCGCGCGCCGTTGCATCTCGGGGTTGCCGCGCTGTACGGAATCGAAGTCGAGGTTCTCCGCGTTCGCGCCGGTATCCATGCTGGATGCCGCACCGCCGCCGAGGCCGATGAGCATGCCGGGGCCGCCCAACTGGATGAGCAGCGCGCCTTCCGGCAGGTCGTGCTTGTGCGTGTGTTCGGCCTTGATGCTACCCAAGCCGCCCGCCA
>JAVHSB010000046.1:0-5475 GCA_036171955.1 Sideroxydans sp. | reverse complement strand
TGTAGGCATCCTTGAACAGCGAAGCGAGGTCGTAGGTGATGGGGCCATAGACGGCGTCCTGGAAATCGATGATGCCCGGGTTATTTTCTTCGGTGACCATCAGGTTGCGCGAGTGATAGTCGCGGTGCACGTACACGCAGGGCTGTGCAAGGTTGTTGGCGATGATCCGCCTGAACACTTCATCCAGTTTGGCCTGTTGCTTGTCGTTGAGCGTCAGGCCGAGGTGTTGGGCGATGTACCACTCGGGGAACAGGTTCAGCTCGCGCCGCAGCAGCGCTTCGTCATAGGGCGGCAATTCTGCGGGATTGGACGCCCTCTGAATCCCGATCAGCGCATCGGTTGCCGCGCCATACAATTGTTGTGCATTGCCCGGATTCAAAGCTTGCAGATAGGTGGTGTGGCCCAGGTCGGACAGCAGCAAAAACCCCTGGGCAAGGTCTTGTGCGTACACATGCGGCACATGCGCGCCGGCTTTTTCGAACAACCCTCCGACGTGCAGGAACGGCTTGCAGTCCTCGTGTTGCGGCGGAGCGTCCATCACAATGAGCGTGTCATCTTGTTGCGCGGCCGGAATGCTGCGTTGCGTGCCCGCTCGTTCCTCCCCTACCAACCCGTTATGTGTCGTCACTCGCGGTGCGGCGCCTTGCATTCCGGCCTGCGCACTACGGTTGCCAGGCTCATTGCCACCAGTCGGTTTGTCGAAGGTAACCCTGAAATAGCGGCGGAAGCTGGCATCGGCAGAAGCGGGAGCGAGGGTGAAGGTTGTGCGGGGATACAGGCTGGAAAGCCAGTGGTTAAGCTGCTCTTGGCGTTGCATCGGATTGCCTTAATCGGGGTTTTGTGAGATTTTAGCATCTTAATTTATTCGGCCCGCCCATGCTTTTCCGTTCCCGCTTGCTCGTTTGTTCCCTGCTGTTCGCATTGTCCCAGACGGTCTATGCCGAGACCCTGCCGCTGCGCCTGGATCGTACATTCAGGATGTTGCCGCCGGCGGCCGAACCGGGCGCGGTGTTCATCAGCGCCGAGCGCATGGAGACGCGCCAGGGCAAGCAGATCGAGGCCGACGGCAAAGTGGAACTGCGCCAGGAAGGACGTTTCGTCAGTGCCAACCATCTGACCTACGAACAGGACCGACAGCAGGTTGATGCCGTTGGGAATGTGCGCATCGAGCAAGCCGATACCAAAGTGAGCGGGCCTGCCCTGCACCTCGATCTTGAACAGAACACGGGTGTGATGGAGCAGGCCGAATTCATCCTCGGCGCACAGGCCGCGCGCGGACAGGCCGAGCGCGTGGAGCTGGCGGGCACCAGCCGCTACTCGCTGCACGGTGCGGCTTATACCACCTGTCCGGCGGGCAACGATGACTGGCTGCTCAAGGTGAGCCGGCTCGAACTTGATCGCACCATCCAGGTCGGTGTGGCGCACCATGCGTGGGTGGAGTTCAAGGGTGTGCCGTTGTTGTACACGCCGTGGATGGATTTCGCCCTGAACGATGACAAACGTTCCGGATTCCTGGGGCCGGTGTTCGGGAGCACCAACTCCGGCGGTTCCGAAATCACCGTGCCGTATTTCTGGAACATCGCCTCCAACCTGGACATGACCTTTGCACCCCGTTTCATGAGCAAACGCGGGGTCCAGTTCAACAATGAACTGCGCTATCTGCGGCCCTCATACGGGGGCGAGGTCCACGCCGATGTGCTGGCGCAGGATCGGGTGGCAGGGCGGGACCGCGTCCATGCCTCGTTGCGCCACAGCCAGGATCTGGGACATGGATTTACGGCGGCAACCAGTCTCGAAGCAGTTTCCGATGATGCCTACTATCGCGACCTGGCGAGCGACGTGAGCGGCAGTGCGCAGGTGAATCTGCTGCGCGAAGGGGGAGTGAGCTACGCCGGCGGTTGGTGGAATGCCGCCGCCCGGGTGCAACGCTACCAGACCCTGCAGGATCCGCTGGCGCCGGTGCTGGTGCCCTATCGGCGCCAGCCGCAGATCACACTGAACGCACAGCAGGCCGTGGGCGCCGCGAGTGCCGCGTTGAGCGGCGAATATGTGGATTATCGCCATCCAGCCAGCGTCAATGGCCAGCGCCTGGTGTTATACCCATCAGTCAGTTTTTCGCTGCTGGACGGCCCGGGCTATTTTGCGACTCCCAAGCTCGGGGTGCACTACACGGACTATGTGCTGGGCGACAACAATACCGGCGCGCTGCCCGATACGACGCGCACGCTGCCGATCTTCAGCCTGGATAGCGGCCTGGTCTTCGAGCGCGACGATTCTTTGCTCGGCACCGCTTTCGTGCATACGCTGGAGCCGCGTCTCTATTATGTGCGAATCCCCTACCGCGAGCAGTCGCAGATACCGAATTTCGATACGGCCGAGGCGCCCTTCAGCTTCAGCCAGATGTTCAGCGAGAACCGGTTTCTGGGCAGCGACCGTGTGGGTGATGCGGACATGATAACGCTGGCGCTGACATCGCGCGTGATTGCCGCCGACGATGGCACGGAAAGGTTGCGCATCGCGGTCGCGGAACGCTTCCAGCTGCAACAGCCGCGCGTGAATCTGGTTGCGCCCGGCAGCGACAGCCAGCGCTCCGACATACTGGCGATTCTCGGCGGAGAACTGAATGCGGCCTGGCATCTGGACGGACAGTTGCAATACAACCCGAACCTGGACAATACCCAGAATTACAATATTGCCGCCCGCTATCATCCGGAAGCGGGCAAGGTCCTTAATCTGGGCTACCGCTATACCCGCGATATGCTGCGGCAGGTGGATGTGTCCTCCCAATGGCCGCTGGGAGGGCGCTGGTACGGGGTGGGGCGAATCAATTATTCGATCCGCGATGACCGTATTTCAGAGGCGCTGGGCGGGCTTGAGTATAATGCCGCCTGCTGGGCCGTGCGCCTGGTGGCACAGAGTTTTGCCACGGCAACCGACGAGCGGACGACCGGAGTATTCCTGCAACTCGAACTGAACGATCTGGTGCGGATCGGGCCTGATCCGCTCGATGCATTGCGCGGCAGCGTGCCGGGTTACACCAAACTGAATGCATTGCCGGCGGCCGAGCCGGTCGTGGGCCTGCACTGATTCATCAACTGAAAGTACACATGTCCAAAAAGATAATCCAGATGTTGCTGTGGTGTGCGGTTTGCGCAGTGCCCGCGCTGGCAGGAGCGGAGGCTATGCCCATTGATGCCGTGCGCGTTGTGGTCAACGACGACGTGATTACGCGGCTGGAGCTGGCGCAGCGCCTGCAGGCCGTGGTACAGCAACTGCAAAGACAAGGTACGCAATTGCCGGAACGCGCAATCCTTGAGAAGCAGGTGCTGGAGCGCATGATCGTGGAAAAACTGCAAGTGCAATTTGCCAAGGAGAACGGGGTCCGGGTGGATGACGGGCAACTGGAAAGTGCGCTGCAACGCATTGCGCAGCAGAACGGGTTCGCTACGCCCGAGGCTTTTCGCCGCAAGCTGGAAAAGGACGGCATCGAATATGCCCGATTCCGCGAGGAGATTCGCGGCGAAATATTGTCGGTGCGCCTGCGCGATCGCGAGGTTGACAGCAAGCTGTTCATCAGCGACAGCGACATCGAGGCCTATCTCGACACGCAGGCCAGGCAGGGCAAGAGGGGCGAACAGCTGCAACTCGCGCACATCCTGATCGTGGTGCCGGAACAGGCAACTGCCGCGAACCTGCTGGGCCTGCAGCGACGCGCGGAGGAGGCGCTGAAAAAGTTGCGTGCCGGGGCGTCATTTGCGCAGATCGCGGCCGGATATTCCGACGCCGGGGATGCGTTGCAGGGTGGCCTGATCGGATGGCGTCCGAGCAACGAGTTGCCCAGCCTGTTCGCGGAGCCACTGGCAAAACTGAAACCGGGAGAGATCAGCGATGTGCTGCGCAGTCCGAGCGGGTATCACATCCTCAAGCTGATCGACCGGCGCAACTCCGATGCGCCGGTGTTCATCACGCAGTCCCATGCGCGGCACATTCTGATCAAAACCAGCGAGCTGGTTTCCGAGAGCGATGCCCGTACCCGCCTGCAGGAGATCAAACGCAGTATCGATGGCGGCGCCGATTTTGCCGAACAGGCGCGCCTGCACTCGGAAGATGGCAGTGCGGCGCAAGGCGGGGAGCTTGGCTGGATCTCGCCGGGCGAGACCGTGCCTGAATTCGAGAATGCGATGAATGCACTGCAGCCAGGGCGGATCAGTGGATTGGTGAAATCGGGCTTTGGCTGGCATCTGATCCAAGTGCTCGAACGGCGCAACGCCGATGTCAGCGAGCAGCAAAAGCAACAGCAGGCGCGCAATGCGATTCGCGCCTACAAGTCGGATGAGGCCTATCAGGACTGGCTGCGCCAGTTGCGCGATCGCGCATTCATCGATTACCGCGAATAAATGCGTGCAAAGCCGAATATCGCCCCGCAGTGCCGGGCGCAGCATCCACTGCCAACGGTGCCAGCGGCGGGAGGGGAGTGATGGTCGCACCACTCGTCATCACCAGCGGCGAGCCTGCGGGCATCGGCCCCGATCTTTGCTTGCAGCTGGTGCGCCTGGCCCTGCCGCTGGTGGTCGTTGCCGACAAGGAGCTGTTGCAGCAGCGCGCGGCCCAGCTCGGATGCGCCGTCCAGTTCCATGACTATTCCGCCGAATTTCCACACAGCCTGGGAAAATTGAGCGTGCTGCATGTCCCGCTGGCGCAAGCCGCGCAAGCCGGCACGCTGAACCGCGCCAATGCGGGCTACGTGCTCTCGATGTTGCGCCGCGCCGTCGAAGGTTGCGTTGCGGGAGAATTTTCCGGCATGGTCACCGCGCCCGTGCACAAGGGCATCATCAACCAGGCTGGCGTTCCGTTCACCGGGCATACCGAATATCTCGCCGAACTGACGCATACCCCGCAAGTCGTGATGATGCTGACCGGGGCGGCCACGGGTGTTGAGGGCGGCGCGGGCGCAAGGAACTTTGCGCTGCGGGTCGCACTTGTTACCACGCATCTGCCGCTGCGCGAGGTGGCTGATGCCATCACGCAGCCATTGCTTGAAGCAACCCTGCGCATCCTGCAGCATGACCTGCAGCGGCGTTTTGCCATCGGCAATCCGCGCATTCTGGTGGCCGGGTTGAATCCGCATGCGGGCGAAGGCGGCCATCTCGGGCGCGAGGAGATCGAGGTGATGATTCCAGTGCTCGACAAGCTGCGTGCCGAAGGCTTCGATGTCAGTCAGCCGCTGCCAGCCGATACCCTGTTTGCGACCCATCGTTTGCACGGCTGCGATGCCGTGCTGACGATGTACCACGACCAGGGGCTGCCGGTGCTGAAGCATGCCAGCTTCGGCACCGGTGTGAACATCACGCTGGGACTGCCCGTCATCCGCACATCGGTCGATCACGGCACCGCGCTCGATCTGGCCGGAACGGGCAAGGCGCACGTCGGCAGTCTGCTGGAGGCGATCAAAGTCGCCGTCGAGATGGCCAAGTG
>JAVHSB010000045.1:0-1159 GCA_036171955.1 Sideroxydans sp. | reverse complement strand
CCTCGTAAATGATCTCGACATCGGCGCTGTAGCCGACCAGCAGATTGTTTTGCTCCGCCACCTTGTCGAACTCGACCTCGACCTCGACGGTGCGCGCCTGTTTCTCCAGATCCAGCACATAGGGTGCGATGCGGCGCACCTTGCCGCCGAACGTGCGGCCCTTGATCGCATCGAGGGTGATGCGGCTGACCTGCCCTATCCTGAGTTTGGCGGCGTCCACCTCGTCGATGGGCGCGCTGACATAGAGGCAGCTATCGTCGATCAGGTCGATGGCGGGAATGGTCAGGATGCCTGGCGGGGACGGTGTGGCATATTCGCCCAGCTCGCCGCTGATGTCGGCCACCACCCCGTCAAACGGCGCGCGCAACACCATGCGCTCCAGCGTTGCCTGCGCCACGGCGATGCGCGATCGGCTCTGTTCGATGTCGCCTTTGGCGGAAGTGCAGGACGACTGTTTCACCGCAGCATCGGTCAGGGAGCGATCGAGCTGCTGCACGGAAATGAATCCCTTGTCGCGCAGCTCCTGTGCACGCACGGCATCGCGTTGTGCGGCATCCGCCAGCGTGCAAACCTCCTCCACCCGTGACAGCGAAACCTTGAACTGCTCCTCCGCCAGCCTTTTCTGGGCGTGCAGGTCGTCGTTCCATAGTTCGAGCAGGACTTCGCCGCGCTTCACCCGCTGCCCCTTCTTCACCTTCAACCTTGAGATCTGTCCACCGGCGGAGGGCGACATTTTGGCGCGGCGGCAGGCGTTCACCGTGCCCGCGCGCGTGTTGCTGACCGAGGCCTCGACAAGGCCGCGTTCGACTGTGTACAAAACCACCGGGAGCGGCTTCGCGCGCGTCATCCACGCCAGGACTGCGGCCAGCACGACCACAATCACAATGCCAATGATGAGTTTTTTATGGCGGGAAACGAGCGAACCTAAAAGCGGCAAGGTCATTGGAACTCCTGACAGTTCGCTGCTGAATAGCGAAAGGAATGGTGCCGATGAGGGGAATCGAACCTCTGACCTACGCGTTACGAGTGCGTTGCTCTACCAACTGAGCTACATCGGCATTCCGGCGCGGATTATACGGAAGGGCCCACTTCACGGCAACGAATAAAGGGGCAATCGCGCAATGAATTGCGCTCCCACAATTTGCATGGCTGGTTTTTT
>JAVHSB010000044.1:0-5525 GCA_036171955.1 Sideroxydans sp. | reverse complement strand
TGAATGTCCACATCGGATCGCTCATGCCCGAGATCACCCAGGCCACCGATCTGGCATTGGCCGACGGCGGCACCTTGACGCTGGAGCCCATCCAGCGCGTGGGCAACCGACTGCGCATCGGCGATTTCGACCCGTGTGTGGTATTGCTCAACAATGATCTGTCGGCGGGCGTGCCGGAACTGCTGCGCAACCTGGAGCAGAACGTGCTGCCGCCGCTGCAGGGCGGCTGGACGACCCGGCGCAAGTCCAAGCACTTCGCCGCCTATGACCGTGTGGCGCAGGATTTTGCCCAGTTGCTGGATATCGATCCGTGGCTGGTTGATCCGTATTTCGATGTGTGCGGCGAAGTCGATTTCCATGCGCGCACCGGCGAGGAATGCCTGGCTGCCAAGGTGGACAGCGTGCTGCAGAAGATGCGCGACAAATACGCGCAATACGGCGTGAAGGACGACCCCTTCGTCATCGTCAAGGCGGATGCCGGCACCTATGGCATGGGCATCATGACGGTGAAGGACGCCAGCGAGGTGAAGGATCTCAACCGCAAGCAACGCAACAAGATGGCCGTGGTGAAGGAGGGCCTGCAGGTTTCGGATGTGCTGATCCAGGAGGGCGTCTATACCTTCGAGCAGATCAACGCGGCGGTGGCCGAGCCGGTGGTGTATATGGTCGATCACTTTGTCGTCGGCGGCTTCTACCGGGTGCATACCGGACGCGGCACCGACGAGAATCTCAACGCGCCCGGCATGCATTTCGTGCCGCTGGCATTCGAGGCGAGCTGCACCCTGCCCAACCCGCAATGTGCTCCGGACGATATGCCGAACCGCTTCTACGCTTACGGCGTGGTGGCGAGACTGGCACTGCTGGCCGCTTCCATCGAACTGGAAGAGCTGACCGCGTGATTTCCAAAACTCTCACCACAGAGACACAGAGACACGGAGAAAGGCCAAACCATAACCCGTTCAAGAACGGCTCTCGTCCTTCGTTTCTGTTTGCCTCTGTGTCTCTGTGTCTCTGTGGTGTGCTTTTGCTGTTAACTGGCTGTGGCAAGGAGCCGCTCTACCAGGAGCAGGCCTTCGTCTTTGGCACCATTGTCGAAGTCAGCGTCTATGGGGCAGAAGAGAGCCAGGCGAAGCAGGGCGTCGCTGCTGTCCTGAACGAATTCCAGCGCCTGCATGAGCTGCTGCACGCCTGGCAACCTTCCGCGTTGAGCGATCTGAACGGCGCCCTCGCGCGCGGCAAGCGCCAGAACGTCACGCCGGAACTGGCAGCGATGCTCAAGGATGCGGCGCAGATTTCTGCACAGTCCGGCGGACTGTTCAATCCCGCCATCGGCGGCCTGATCCAGGCCTGGGGCTTTCAGGCCGACGATTTCAAGCCGGTGCTACCGGATGGGAAAAGGATAGACGCACTGGTCAGGGCGAACCCGCAGATGAGCAATCTGGCCATCAGCGGCAACGTGGTGGCCAGCCGCAACCGCGCGGTCAAGCTCGACCTGGGCGGCTATGCCAAGGGTTATGCGCTGGACCGTGCCGCCGCCATCCTGCAACAGCACGGCATCCATCACGCGCTCGTCAACATCGGCGGCAACGTGCTGGCATTGGGTGCGCACGGTGCGCGCGCCTGGCGCGTCGGCATCCAGCATCCGCGCAAACCGGGTCCGCTCGCCGCGCTCGAATTGCACGACGGCGAAGCCATCGGCACCTCGGGCGACTACCAGCGCTATTTCGAGCTGGATGGCAAACGCTACTGTCACCTGATCGATCCGCGCAGCGGGCAGCCGGTGCAAGGGGTGCAGGCCGTCACCATCCTGACCCGCGGCCCCCATGCCGGCCTGCGCTCGGATGCGGCGTCCAAGCCGCTGTTCATCGCCGCAGCGGGCGGCTGGCGCGCCGCGGCGCGGCAGATGCAGCTCGACGAGGCATTGCTGATCGACGGCGATGGCGTGGTGCATCTCACCGCAGACATGCGGAAACGGCTAGAATTCACCGATCGCAATACGCCAACCCGCATCGAGCCATGACCCAGCTTGATCCATTGCAACATAACATTCGGCGCACGACCGGCCTGCACGCGCTGCGGAAAATCCGCGCCCTGGTCGATGCCGAGCTGGCGGATGAATTGTTCAAGACTCGCGCGCTGCGCTGGCTTGCGCGCTACGGCTGGCTGCTCCTGCTGCTGCTTGCACTGCCGGTCGCCTATTTTCTGGGGGTAATCTGATGGCCGGAATCCTGGTGGTGGCACACAACGACCTGGGCGAGAGCCTGGTGGATTGCGTCAAGCATGTGCTGGGCGCGGTGCCGAACAATGTGCGGGTACTGTCGGTGCGCGCACACGACGATCCGCAACAAAAACTGGCCGAAGGGCATGCCCTGGTGCAGCAACTGGACCAGGGCAAGGGAGTGCTCATCCTGGCCGACATCTTCGGCGCCACACCGAGCAATGTGGCGCGCCGCCTGTGCCGTTCCGAGCACATCATGGGCGTGGCCGGGGTGAACCTGCCGATGCTGCTGCGCGTGGTTTGCCATCCCAGCAAAAGCATGCCGGAGCTGGCCCGGATCGCCCTCGAAGGCGGGCGCGAATGCATCGTGCCGATGAGTCCGGACGAACAGGAATAATGACATGCAACAACAGCAGGCACAGATCATCAACAAACTCGGTTTGCACGCGCGCGCCTCGGCCAAGCTGTCGCAGCTTGCGACGAAGTACCCCTGCGAAGTCTGGCTGTCGCGCAACGGCAAGCGCGTCAACGCCAAAAGCATCATGGGTGTGATGATGCTGGCCGCCGCGAAAGGCGCGACGGTTGGCATCGAAACGCACGGCGAGCGCGAGGAAGAAGCGATGGCCGCCATCCTCGCCCTGATTGCCGATTATTTCGGAGAAGGCGAATGAGCTTCACCATCCACGGCCTGCCCGTCTCCAGCGGTATCGCCATCGGGCGGGCGCATCTGGTCTCGCACACGGCGCTCGAAGTCGCGCATTATCTGGTGCCGAAAGCGCTGGTGGCCGATGAGGTCGCCCGGCTGGATCGCGCCCTGCAATCCACGCGCGACGAGCTGACCGCCCTGCGCGCGAACCGTCCGCAACAGGCGGCCGCCGAGTTCGATGCGTTTCTCGACCTGCATCTGATGATCCTGGGCGACGAGCACATCAGCCATGCCGCGCGCGAGATGGTGAAGGCCGAACATTGCAACGCGGAGTGGGCGCTGAAGTCGCAAATGGACGCATTGGTCACCCAGTTTGAGGCGTTCGACGATGCCTACCTGCGCGAGCGCAAGACCGACGTGATCCAGGTGGTCGAGCGCATCCTGAAAGTGTTGGGCGGACATCCCGGGCACGTGCCACCGGAACCGCAGCATGACGGCGAAATGGTGCTGGTGGCACACGATGTGAGCCCGGCCGACCTGATCCAGCTCAAGCCGCACCAGTTCTGCGCCATTCTCACCGATCTGGGCGGCGCGACTTCGCACACCGCCATCGTCGCGCGCAGTCTCAACACGCCGTGCGTGGTCGGTTTGCATCATGCGCGGGAACTGATCAAGGATCACGACATGCTCATCGTCGATGGCGAGCAGGGCGTGGTCATCGTCGCGCCGGACAAGGACCTGCTGGCGGAATACCGGCTGCGCCAGAGCGAGTGGACTCTGGAACGGCAAAAGTTGAAACGGCTGAAGACGGCCCGCGCCAACACTCTGGACGGCACACGCATCGAGTTGCAGGCCAATATCGAAATGCCCGGCGATGTGGCACAGGTCCTGGAGAATGGTGCCGCCGGTGTCGGTCTGTTCCGCAGCGAATTCCTCTTCCTCAACCGCGACGACCTGCCGGGCGAGGATGAACAGTTCGAAGCCTACCGCACTGTTCTGCAGGGGCTGGGTGAACTGCCCGTCACCATTCGCACCTACGACCTCGGCGCGGACAAGCAGCTCAAGGGGGCGACCCGCGTCGCCAGCAACCCCGCGCTGGGCCTGCGCGCGATCCGCCTGTGCCTGGCCGAGCCGCAACTGTTCCGCACCCAGTTGCGCGCGCTGTTCCGCGCGTCGGTGCACGGCAATCTAAAGATTTTGGTGCCGATGCTGTCCGGTGCGCCCGAGATCAGCCAGACGCTGCAGCTGATCGACACGGTCAAGCAGGAGTTGGCAGAACAGAACATCCCGTTCAAGCCTGACGTGCCCATCGGCGGCATGATCGAGATCCCCGCAGCCGCCCTCGCGCTCGGCGCCTTCATCAAGCGCCTGGATTTCCTGTCGATCGGGACCAACGACCTGATCCAGTACACCCTGGCGATCGACCGCACCGACGAGGAAGTCGCGCACCTGTACGACCCGCTGCACCCCGCCGTGCTGGAATTGCTGGCCCATGTCATCGGCTCGTCCAGCAAGGCCGGCGTTCCAGTTTCGGTGTGCGGCGAAATGGCCGGCGAACTGACCTACACGCGCCTGCTGCTCGGCTTGGGATTGCGCCAGTTCTCCATGCACCCCGCCCAGCTGCTCGCGTCCAAGCAGCGCGTGCTGTCCAGCAACCTTGCGGAAATCATACCGCTCGCGCAGAGGATCCTGCGCGCCGAAGATCCTTTCAAGATTCGCGAGCTGATGGACAAGCTGAACGCCGCCTGAACCTCTTTCAACCCGGATTAACCATTGAAACCATCCAAAACTAAGGGGTTGTAGGTCGGGTTTCACCACAAGGGAGCAAGAACCCCTACGGGGTAACCCGACATGTCGGGCTGAAGCCCGACCCACTCCCCCAATGGATTGTCTGGATTAAAAAAAGCGGGCATCCGAAGATGCCCGCTTTGATTAGCCGAATAAAGACCGTAGTCGATATCAGAACGAGTGGATCAGGCCTCCGCCGAAGGTATTGGCCGTCACGCTGGTTGTGCCGTTGGTCTTCTTCGAAGCATAGGCGGCAAACGCTTCCGTCCGCTTGGAAAAACCATAAGTGTATTTAAGCGTGATCTGGTTCACGTCGTTGGCAGCAGCGGCGCCAACAGCGGTAGAACCCGCCTTGGCGAAGCTGGCGGCAATGCGGCTCGCCCCCATCTTGAACTCGCCGACCAGCTCGGCGTTGTTGCCGGTCACGCTGGCAGTGGCGCTGGTGTTGGTCTTGATGCTCTCCAGCATCGCGCCGACCCAGACATCGCCCAGCGTGTACTTGCCGGCCACGCGCAGGGCACTGTCGGTGGTGCCAACGAACACGTCGTTGCGGCTCTCATACCCGCCGGAGATATACAGTTCATCCTGGGCAAAGGTGAGCGAAGTGGAGATGATGCTCTTGTTGCTGGTGTTGGTCTTGGCTTCATCCGGGCTGTACATCAACGCTGCCTGCAGGCCGCTCATCTTCGGCGACCAGTATTGCACCATGTTCTTCTGGCGGGTGTTGTAGTCCTTGCCTGCGGACAAGCCCACCACCTTCAGTGCCGTCCATTGCGTCGTGTTGTCGAACAGTTCGAGTGAATTGTGCACGACCTTGAACGGGCTATCCCAGACCCCGAATACGATCTTGCCGAAGCCGCCTTCCAGTCCCAG
>JAVHSB010000043.1:0-1161 GCA_036171955.1 Sideroxydans sp. | reverse complement strand
GACAAACTGCGCACTGCCTGCCAGTTGAGCCACAAGGCGATGCAGAACGGACTGCGCGTGTTGTTGCATGTACCGGATGATGATCTTGCGGACAAGCTGGACAAGCTGCTGTGGCACTATCCTGCAACCGCCTTCATCCCCCACTGTCGCAGCCATTCGGCCGAGGCCGGCAACATGCCGGTGGTGATCGGGTGCGACGAGAGCTTTCCGCACTCCGAACTGCTGATCAGTCTGCATGACGACTGCGTCAGTTTTTTCAGCCGTTTCGAGCGCGTCATCGAGATCGTCGGGCGCGGCGAAACGGAGAGCGCCTGCGGACGCGTGCGTTTCAAATATTATCGCGACCGCGGCTATGAACTCGGCCATACCGATCTGGCCAAGCTGCACCCATGATGCCCCCCCCGAACTCCCCGTCCGATATCCCACTGTTGACCGATGCCGTTGCCGATGGGGCGGACGACCTGCCGGTGCTGACCGAGATTGCGCCTGCAACTGCCCAGGTCCCCGATCCGGTGACGACCGCAAGGCCTCCCGACTTGCCGCAAGCCCTCGCTACGTATCTGGATACCGTGTTTGCCGACAAACTTAAAGCGCATCTGGCGATTGCCCAGGAATGGGCGATCGAGGCCGCCATCAGCGAAACAAAAAACGATCTGGCACAACTGCTCGACCAGGCGCGTAACCGGACCGGATCAGACTGACAGCCGCATCAGGCGTGGCGCGGAGTTGGTATAATCGCAGTCTTTTCGCCGCATCCGGAACACCGCAATGGAACTCGCAAAAAGTTTTGACCCCAAGGACATCGAAGCCCGCTGGTATCCCGCCTGGGAACAGTCCGGCTACTTCAAGGCCGTCACCGACCACGCCACCCAGGAGAATTTCTGCATCCTGCTGCCGCCGCCCAACGTTACCGGCACGCTGCACATGGGGCACGGCTTCAACCAGACCCTGATGGACGCGCTCACCCGCTACCACCGCATGCGCGGGGACAACACACTGTGGCAGCCGGGCACCGACCACGCGGGCATCGCCACGCAGATCGTCGTCGAACGCCAACTCGATGCACAGGGCATCTCGCGCCACGACCTCGGCCGCGAGAAGTTCATCGAGAAAGTGTGGGAGTGGAAGAAATTCTCCGGCGACACCATCACCCGTCAGATG
>JAVHSB010000042.1:0-5578 GCA_036171955.1 Sideroxydans sp. | reverse complement strand
CGGCGATGCCGCCGATGATCACCGCCGCCATCGTGGCGAGCGAGCACGACCTCGACCCGCCACTAGCGAACCTGATGGTGGCTGCGGGTTTGCTCCTGTCTTTCTTTACGCTGGGTGCGTGGTGGTACGTGTTTTGAGGTGTGGGGAGGTTCCGGTTATTTTCCGGCGTTCTTTTGCGCCTGCAACTGCTGCATCTGGACCACGTAGCGTTGCAGTTTCATCACGGTGTCGCTATCCGGCTTGTAGAATTCGCAGCCGGCACGGCGCTTGATCTCGCCGCGCCGGTCGGTCACCTCGAACAGGGTTTTGACTTCGATCACCGGATGGATGCTGCCGATCCCGGGCAGCTCGATCTCGCAGTCGGGGTAGCGTTTGCCGACCTCAAGCACGACATCCTCTTCCACGCACACCAGCGCCACCCCGCCGATGCTCAAATCCATGACGGTCATGAGGTGGCGGGCGTGTCCCTGCTGCGGTTTTGCGCGCATGTAGCATTTGAGCGCATCGGGTTCGCTGTTGAGCAAACGGTAATAATTGCGGCGTTGCAGGCGCAGCAATTTGTGCGGCAGCGGCAGGAAAAATGCCGGCATGTTGTGGTACAGGCCGAGCGTGGTGTCGGTGGAAACCCATTGCACCTTGGCCTGGTTATGCGTGCTGACGAAAACGATGCGCTGGCTGCGCTCGATGTGGCGGTTGTCGGCGGGACTGGCTGCGGCATCCACCCAGATACCGGTTTCGTCGGCCGCCAGCAGCAGGGTGAGCACCATGCTGTTGTCGTCGTTGTAATACAGCGCGACACGGCTGTGCCTGGCCGCGATCTCGCGCATTACGGCGAGGATTTCCTTCGGTTCGTGCAGGATGAATTCGTTTTCCTCATCCCGTGTGACGACCTCTATCTTGAGTGGCACTTCCTTGTTGCGCATGGCTGAATCCGGAGTGAATCTTGGCGGGAATGATAGCGGCTAGCGCGGCGGTGCAGAAGGTCGAACAGAGGGATTTTCTGCCTGTTCCAGACGGTATAGCCATGCCAGCAATTCCGCCACCGCGAGATACAGCGCGGGCGGGATGTGCTGATCGAGCTCGACCTGCATCAGCAGGGCCACCAGTTCCTCCGATTCGTGCACATAAATGCCGTGCTGGTGGGCGCGCTCGATGATTGCCTGGGCAATCAGGCCGCGTCCGCTGGCGACGACGCGGGGCGCACTTTCACCGTTGCGGTAGGCGAGGGCGACGGCCATTTGCCGTTTGGCGGAATCGCTCATGCTGCTTCCCCGGCCACGCGCCGGATGCGGATCTGCTGCACCGGGACGCCGCGCGCCTGGAGCGCCGATTCCAGTTCCGGGCTGGCGGCTTCCAGTTTATGGCTCGTCTGCGTGTTGGCGAGGTCGATCTCGACCGCGACTGCTGCGCCGCTGAAACGCAGGCGCGCACTGACACCGCCCAGCTGTGGCAGGTCCAGATGCAATTCCGTGACCCACTGTTTCTCTGCCGCCGCAGGCTGTGGCTGCCGCGATTCCTCGCCCACTTCCCAGCGCATCTCCTGTCCCGGCCACACCGGCCCCTGCCAGACAACCTGGCGGTTCTCCAGCGCATGCAGTTGTTGTTGCACGATGGCTTGCAGCGGTTCCGGAATGGTGTGGCGTTCCTGGCCGGTGGCGGGAGCGGCCTGCGGCGGCAACTGGTTGTGCGGCTCCGCCAGCAATTGCGGGGTGGAGCGGGTTCCGGCGATCCACTGCGCCTGGTGCGATTCGTAAAAGAGTCCGCTGTGGCTCAACGCCTGATGCAGCTTTTCCGCCAGCTGTACTGTATCCGGACTGGCACTCGCACTTAACCACAGTGGCGCGCGTTGCGCCGGCACATAGTCCTGTCGCACCGGCTGCTGTGCCAGTGACGACAGCAGGCGCGCGGTCGAGCCGAGTTGTTCAGAAGTGGAAAGCGGATTGGTGGAAGCGGCGAGCGAGAAAGTCAGGCGCGGTTGCAGCGACAATACCTGCAACGCAATCTGGTCGCCGCTGCGCACGAATGCGGGCAACTGCATTTGCAACACCTGGCTGGCGATGCGGACCTGAAACAGACCCGGGGCGATCTGCGTTTGTACTGTTGCCTGGATTTGCTGGCCGACTTCAAGCTTGAGCGCGGCAGCGGGATTCTTCTGGTCCGGATTGACCGCTATCAGCGGCCTGTCAGCCTGCGTGAAACGGTTGAGCGTTGCGGTAAGCAGATCGGCTGGCAGCATGGCTCATTGCCGCCACTGTTCAACTCTGGACCAGATAAGACTGCTGCAGACGTTGTTCGCTGCGCGCGCTTTGCATGATCTGTTGCAATTGCTGCATCCACGGTTCGGTTTTCGCGCGGATCGCCTTGTCGTCTGCCAGCATCTTGCGGATGAGCGCGGCTTTCTGCTGGCGCGACGATTCATCAGCGGGCACGCTGTCGCGCGGCTTGAGTGTGGCGATCTGCATGGAGCAGCGCTGTTCCAGCGCGACCAGTTCCTCCCACTCGCCGGCGTTTGCCGCGGCACACATCTGGCTGGTCAGTTCGGACAGGCGCTGGTAATCTTCGACGATCATGTTCATCGCTTACACTCTTCCATAGACGAGTGCGGCCGGTTTTGCGGCGGGAATACTATTCTCGCGAACGGGTGTGCGGGCCGTCGCGCCCGGACGGATGGTATCCCAAGCCTGCTTCAGGTCGGCCAGGAGTGCGGACACCTCGTTCAGCGCTTCCGCATCGTTATTGAGATTGGCCGCCAGCAGGCGCGCGCACATGTAGCGATAAAGCGAATCGAGGTTCTGCGCCAGCTCGCCGCCGCTATTCTTGTCCAGGCTTGCTTGCAGGCCTTCCTCGATGATGAGCAACGCCTTTGAGACCGCCTCGCACTTGGCGCCGATATCCTTGCGCAACATGCCGTTCCTTGCGTTCGCAATCGCCAGCAGGGCGCCCTGGTACAGCATGGAAATCAGTTTGTGCGGGTCGGCCGCCACCACGCCGGATTCCATATCAACTTTGGCATAAGCTCTGATTGCAGTCGTCGCGTGCATGGTATTACTCCTAATTTAGGTTGCTGATATTCGCCAGTTGCTGGGAAAGATAGGTGCTGGTCTGATTCATGTTGCTCAACATCACGTCCAGCGCGATGAACTGGGCCCGATAACGTTTTTCAATGTTGATCAATCGTGTTTCAAGGGTGGCGCGCTGCACGCCGATCTGTTTGATACTTTGCCCCAGGCCGTTGCTGCGGCTGGCGATCACGCCATCGCTGGCCAGGATGCTGCCCGCCCAATCGGCGAGGGTGGTGGCGTAACCGGTGCCCGAGGTGAACAGATTGGCGACATCGGCCAGGCTGCCGCTGAGCGCCTTGTCCAGCTTGGTCTGATCGAGTGCCAGTTTGCCGTCCTTCTGAAAACTGATGCCGACATCAGAGAGTGTGTGCAATGTGCCGGCCTCGCCGACGGCTTTGGACAACAGGCCGCGCAATTGTGATTGGATAGTGCGCACCGTGGCGTCGCCCTGCAGGATCGCGCCGGACTTGCTGGCCGCGTTGTATGCGGAGAGGTTTTGCAGGGTCGAAGACAGGTCGTTGTACGCCTTGACGAACGCATTGACGGATGAACTGATGCCTGCGGTATCCTTGGCGATCGCCAGGTCAACCGGAGTCGCACTGGTTTTTTTCAGGGTGAGCGTCACGCCTTCGATCGCGTCGCTGATGGTGTTTGAAGTCTTGCTGACGGCGATGCCGTTAATCTTGACCTGGGCATTTTGCGCGGTGGCCGTCTCTGCCAGATGCTGGACGCCGGCCGGGTCATGTGCCAGCAGAGCGTCGATCGCGGCATCTGCGCCGTCGGTGGAAATCTTGACGCTGCTGTTGACCCCGGTGCTGCCGGATGAAAGGACCAGGCGGTAGGGCGTGCTGCTGCCATCATTGATGAGCGTGGCGCTGATCCCCATCGCGGCGGCATTGATCGCATCCCGGATGCCTTCCAGCGTGTTGTTGCTGCTGTCAAGTGTGAGGGTCTTGACGCCGCCGCCACTGCTGGTGAAGGTGCTGCCGCTGTAGGCTCCCCCCGTTCCTGTGATGGAATCGTAGGGTGTGAAAGTTCCGCCGCCGATGGCGCCGAAATCGAAAGTGACCACCGTCGCAGTGCCTGTGCCGATGGCGGTATTGCTGCTGGCCTGTCCGGCAGCCACCAGTTTTTGCGACTGCGCCAGCGCGGTCACTTCCATTGAATAAGTGCCTGCCACCGCTGAGCTGGTGGCCGAGGCTGAAAAGACAGCGTTGTCGGCGGAGGTTGCCGTAAAGCTCTGGAAGTTCGCACTGCCCAGACCCTGCAATGCGGTCTGAAAGCTGGAAACTGCCCCCTTGACGCTGCCGTACGCGGAAAGCTTGGCCTGATAGGCGGCTTCCTTGGCGTTGAGTTTATTGATCGGCTGCTGCTCGACCGTCATCAACTGACTGACGATGCTGTTGACATCGATGTTTGTCGAACTGGTTGCCGAGGTGGTTGCCATGATCTTTTTGGGCGTTCAGCGTTCAGGCCTGGTGTTTGACCAGCAAGCCTTGTGCGCTTGGCGCCTGTCCTTTTTGCAATGACGCTTGTTGTAGCCTTTCCTGCATTTGACCGACTGCTTTCGAGATCGCCAGCATCTCGTCGGAGGGAAACTGGCGAATCACATCTCCCGTTTCTGCATCGACCAGTTTGACGACAGGTTTCTTGCTTTCGGCATCAACGCTGAATTCCAGGTTCTTGTTGGCCTGCTGCAAAACCTTGTTGATGTTATCGACCACGGTTTGCAATTGCGCGGCTGTAGATTCCTGCACAGTCTTGCTTGGCTCGGCCGGCGCGGCTGGAACCCGTACCTCAGCTTTGGTAGCGACAGTTGAGATCTTGGCAACAGCGACATCAGGCAGGCCATCGCTGGCGTGCCTGGCAGGCGGTGTCGCCTGTGTCATGCTGCTTAAATTCTGGATGAGCATTTTGCCTCTCCTTTATCCCAAAGCCCCGACCGGATTGCTCCGGCCGGGGATCACGCTACTTAACGCAACAGGGTCAACACGGTATTCGGCAACTGGTTCGCTTGCGCCAGCATCGCCGTACCCGCTTGTTGCAGGATCTGGTTACGGGTCAACTGTGCGGTTTCTGCGGCGAAGTCCGTGTCCTGAATCCGGCTGCGCGATGCAGTCAGGTTCTCGACCGTCGCATTCAGGCTGGAAACCACCGAACTGAAACGGTTCTGGATCGCACCGAGGTCTGCACGCGCACCGTTGATGGAAGTCAGCGAAGCGTCGATCGAGGCCAGGTTGGACGCCAAAGCACCAACATTGGTGATGTCCAGTGCCGACAATGCGGTACCGGTAGTGGCGATCGTTTGTGCAGCCGGGGCGAACGCGCCCGTGAACGAGACGGTGCCGGTCACGCCCGAGGGAGCCTGGTAGTTCAGATTGATCGTTCCGCCATTGGTACCGGCAGCAGCCATGCCAAACTCTGCGGCGGCAACTGTCGTATAGGCCAGGGTGATGTTGCGCCCGTCGGCGGCAGCCAGACTGACGCCGGAGCCGGTATCCGTTGCGACCACGCCG
>JAVHSB010000041.1:0-5600 GCA_036171955.1 Sideroxydans sp. | reverse complement strand
GTTTCATTTCACCTTGCCCAGCAAAAGGTATTCCATCAGAGCTTTTTGCACATGCAAACGATTTTCAGCCTCATCCCACACCACGGACTGGGGGCCGTCGATAACTTCGGCGCCCACTTCCTCACCGCGGTGCGCCGGCAGGCAGTGCATGAACAGCGCGTCCTTCGCGGCCACGTGCATCATGTCGCCGTCCACCTGCCAGTCGGCAAAATCCTTCATCCGTTCTTCGTTCTCGGCTTCCCATCCCATCGAGGTCCACACGTCGGTGGTGACCAGGTCGGCGCCGCGCGCAGCTTCCATCGGGTCGGTAAATTCTTCGTAGTGCTCCACGCCGAACAGTCCGGCGCGCTCCGGTTCCACTTCGTAACCGGGCGGGGTGGACACGTGGACATTGAAATCCAGGATCTCGGCGGCCTGCAGCCAGGTGTTGCACATGTTGTTGGAATCGCCGATCCAGGCCACGGTCTTGCCGCGGATGCTGCCGCGATGCTCGATGTAGGTGTAGATGTCGGCCAGCACCTGGCAGGGATGATATTCGTTGGTCAGGCCGTTGATCACCGGTACGCGCGAGTTGCGCGCGAAGCGCTCGATGATGTCCTGCTCGAAGGTGCGGATCATCACGATGTCGCTCATGCGCGAGATGACCTGGCCCGCATCTTCGACCGGTTCGCCGCGTCCCAGTTGCGAGTCGCGCGTGTTCAGGTAGATGGCGGAACCGCCGAGCTGGTGCATGCCGGCCTCGAAGGAGAGGCGCGTGCGCGTGCTGGCCTTCTCGAAGATCATCACCAGCGTGCGGTCTTCCAGCGGCCAGTATTTCTCGTAGCGCTTGAAGCGTTCTTTGATGATGCGCGTGCGCTCGAACAGGTACTCGAACTCGGCGCGGGAAAAATCCCTGAACTGCAAAAAGTGCTTGATATTCGCTGCCATGATGCGTTTCCGTCAGGATTGCAGAAAGTCTTGGATGAGTGACACCAGCCCGGTCACCAGCTCGTGCGCTTCTTCCTGCGACAGGATCAGCGGCGGCAACAGGCGCACTACGCTGTCGGCGGTCACGTTGATGAGCAGGCCGCGGGCCAGCGCCAGCTTGACCAGGTCGGCGCAGGGTTTGTCCAGTTCGATGCCAAGCATCAGACCCTGGCCGCGTATCGCTTTTACGCCCGCCACTCCCTGCAAGCCGGCGGCGAGGCCGTCGCGGATGGTCTGGCCGATCTGTTCGGCATGCGCCAGCAGGCCGTCCTGTTCGATGATGTCGAGCGTGGCGATGCCGGCCGTGCAGGCCAGCGGATTGCCGCCGAAGGTGGAACCGTGATTGCCCGGCTTGAACGTGCCAGACGCCCTGCCTGCGGCGAGGCAGGCACCGATCGGTACACCCGAGCCCAGCCCCTTGGCCAGCGTCATCACGTCGGGCAGGATGCCGGTGTGCTGGTGCGCAAACCATTTTCCGGTGCGCCCCATGCCGCACTGCACCTCGTCCAGCATCAGCAGCCAGCCCTGTGCGTCGCAGATTTCGCGCAAGCCTTGCAGATAGCCCGCATCCGGCGTGCGGATGCCACCTTCGCCCTGGATAGGTTCGACCAGCACGGCGACCACGTTACGGTCGTTCTGCGCCACCTGACGCACGGCTTCCAGATCGGCATAGGGCACACGCACGAAACCTTTGACCAGCGGTTCGAAGCCCGCCTGCACCTTGCGGTTGCCGGTGGCGGAGAGCGTGGCCAGGGTGCGCCCGTGGAACGATTTTTCCATCACGATGATGGCGGGGTTGTCGATGCCCTGATTGTGGCCGTACAGGCGCGCCAGCTTGATCGCGGCCTCGTTGGCCTCGCACCCGGAATTGGCGAGGAAGACTTCCTGCATGCCGGACACGGCGCACAATTTGTCCGCAAGCAGTTCCTGCTGCGGCACCTGATAGACATTGGAGCAGTGGATCAGGCGGTCGATCTGCGCCTTGAGGGCGGCAGTGAAGCGCGGATGCGCGTGCCCCAGCGTGTTGACGGCGATGCCGGCGAGGGCGTCCAGATAGCGTTTGCCGTCGGTGTCCCAAAGCCATGCGCCCGCCCCGTGGCTGAACGCAATGGGTTGTCTGGCATAAGTGTTCATCAATTGTGACATGACTGGTTTTCCGGTCTTGTTGTTTTCTGATGCTGTAACTATAAACAAAAAAGGCCGACAGCGCTGTCGGCCTTCATGTTGCAGCGATCAACTGCAAATGGTTCAGGCCATTGCCTTGATGGCGGCGGACAGGCGGCTCTTGTGGCGCGCTGCCTTGTTCTTGTGGATGATCTTCTTGTCGGCGATGGAGTCGACCACGCTGGTGGAGGACTGGTACACGGTCTGCGCCGCAGCCTTGTCGCCGGTGGCGATCGCCTTGATGACTTTCTTGATCGCAGTGCGCATCTCGGAGCGCAATGTGCTGTTGTGCGCGTGCTGCTTCGTTGCCTGACGTGCGCGTTTCTTGGCTTGTGCGGTATTGGCCATTTGTTGACTCCTCGGAATTCGGCTTGCGTAAAAAGGCGCGCATTATAGGGAGCGTCCCCGCTTTTTGCAACACGTTGTTTTCGACCCCGGCTGGGAGCTGGGATGCGGTCGCGGGATGCTATGATGCGCCGCGTTCACTCCCGCTTTCCCGAGCCGCATCATGAATTCATCTGAAGAACCTTTGATCAAGTCCGCCATGAGCCGCGTTGCCGGGCAAATCGCGATGAGCGCAAGGCGCGCGACGAAGGTGGCGGCTGTGACACGTTACTGCGAAGCAGCCGATTGCGGGAACAGCCGCCGGCAGCCCATCCCGCACCGGACGGCTCCGCCGCACCGTGTCCGGGCTGCGTCCCGGACTACGATGCCGAGGAGCGCAACGCAGCGGGCGCGCGCTTTGCCCGCAACCCTTATGGGCACTGGCTTTGCGGGCGGTCTGCCGCGTTGGAGTGCGGCTGCGACACGTTACTGGCGCAGCCAGCCGTTTGCGGGAGCAGCCGCACGCCGCCCCTCCCGCACTCACCGGCTGCGCCGCACCGTGTCGGGGCGGCGCAGCCAAGGGCATCGACCATTGTCTGCCTCATCCGCCTTGCATCCCATCCCGCAAAGCCGAGTGCGCGGCCATGTGGGACTTGATCAGAGGTTCCCTAAACCGGGGCGCTGTCAGGCATGAACCTGCTCAAGGCGCTTGCCACCATCAGCGGTCTGACCCTGGTGTCGCGCATGCTGGCGTTCACCCGCGATGTGATGATCGCCCGCATTTTCGGGGCGGGCATGGCGACCGATGCCTTTTTTGTCGCCTTCAAATTGCCCAATCTGCTGCGCCGCATGTTCGCCGAGGGGGCATTTTCGCAGGCTTTCGTCCCCATCTTCGGCGAATACCGCAACCGCAAGGGACACGACGAGACGAGGCTGCTGGTGGATCATGTCAGCACCATGCTGGCGCTGATCCTGTTCGCGGTGACGCTGATCGGCATCCTCGCCGCGCCCATCCTGGTCTATATCAGCGCACCGGGCTTTGTGAAGGACGCGGAGAAGTTCGACCTCACCGTGCAGTTGCTGCGCATCACCTCGCCATACATCTTCTTCATTTCGCTGGTGTCGGTCGCGGCCGGCATTCTCAACACCTACAATAAATTCTGGGTGCCCGCATTCGCGCCCATCCTGCTCAACCTGTGCTTCATCGGCGGCGCGCTGTGGGCAGCGCCGTATTTCGATCCGCCGATCTTGGCGCTGGCCTGGGCGGTGTTCGTCGCCGGCATCGTGCAACTCGTTTTTCAAGTCCCGTTCCTGAAGAAGATCGGCATGCTGCCGAGCATCCGCTTCAGCCTCAAGGACGAAGGCATGTGGCGCGTCATCAAACAAATGGGCCCGGCGGTGTTAGGCGTGTCCATCGCCCAGATCAGCCTGATCATCAACACCATCTTCGCCTCGTTCCTGGTGGCCGGCAGCGTGTCCTGGCTGTATTACGCCGACCGCCTGATGGAATTCCCCACCGGCATTCTCGGTGTGGCCATCGGCACCATCCTGTTGCCGTCGCTCTCCAAATGCCATGCGAACAACGACACGGCGGAATATTCGAGGCTGCTGGACTGGGGGTTGCGCCTGACCATCATGCTGACGCTGCCCGCCGCGCTGGCGCTGGGGATGATCGCCGTGCCGCTGCTGGCGACCTTCTTCCAGCACGGCGCGTTCACCGCGCACGACGTGCTGATGTCGCGCAGCGCGCTGGTCGGCTATAGCGTCGGCCTGATCGGCCTGATCCTGGTCAAGATCCTCGCCCCCGGCTTTTACGCGCGCCAGAACATCCGCACGCCGGTCAAGATCGGGGTTGTCACCCTGGTCGCCACGCAATTGATGAACCTGCTGTTCGTGTTCGGGTTCGGTCTGGCGCACGCCGGACTGGCCTTGTCGATCGGACTCGGCGCCTGCCTCAATGCCGCCGTCCTGTTCCACTTCCTGCGCCGCCACGGCATCTATCGCGCGGAACCGGGCTGGGCATTGTTCTTTGCCAAGACGGCTGCCGCGTTGCTGGTGCTGGGCTTGCTGCTCTGGTTCGGCATGGGCAGCGAACAACACTGGCTGGAGGCGCGCGGCTGGGCGCGGATCATCCATCTGGCCGCGCTGGTGGCCGGCGGCATGCTGGCCTATTTCGGCGTGCTGTATGCGCTGGGATTCAGAGTGCGGGACTATTCCAAACGTGCGATGGAGTGAAGATGAGCAATTTTTCCTATAACGTCGAAGAAGACACCTTTGAAGAATTGGTCGTGGCGCGTTCGCACCAGCTTCCGGTGTTGGTGGACATCAGCGCGGAATGGTGCGCGCCCTGCCGGGTGCTGGCGCCGCTGCTGCACAAGATGGTGTTCGAATACGACGGCAAATTCTTTCTCGGCCTCGTCGATGCCGACGAGAACATGAAGATCGCAGGCCGCCACAAGGTGCGCGGTTTCCCCACCGTCGTCGCCTACAGCCACGGCGTCGAGATCGACCGTTTCCACAGCGCGCAGACCGAAGGATTCCTGCGCAACTTCATCGACGGCGTGATCGCGCGCCATGCCGCCGCCCCGTCCTCCGGCGCTGTCTGAAGTTCCATGCAGCGGGGTGAAAAGTTCAACACCTACACCCATTTGCTCGGCACGCTGCTCGCGCTGGTCGGCGGCAGCGTATTGATTGTGCGCGGCGCGCTTGGCGGCGATGTGTGGAAGATCGTCAGTTTTTCGATCTACACGGCGACCCTGCTGGCGCTGTATGGCGCTTCCACCCTGTATCACAATGCGCGCAGCGGGCGCGCCAAGGACATCCTGCGCAAGCTCGATCACAACGCCATCTACCTGCTGATCGCCGGCACCTATACCCCTTTTACGCTGGTCAGCCTGAACGGGCCGTGGGGCTGGTCATTGTTTGGCGTGGTGTGGGGGCTGGCGCTGCTCGGGATATTCCAGGAACTGTGGTTCACCAGCAAGTCGCGCCGGTTGTCGATGCTGATCTACGTCCTGATGGGATGGGTTGCCATCGTCGCCATCGTGCCGCTGCTGGAGAGGTTGGGCACGCCCGGTTTCATGCTGCTGGTGGCAGGCGGCCTCGCTTATAGCGGCGGCATCGTGTTTTATCTTTACGACGAGAAG
>JAVHSB010000040.1:0-1177 GCA_036171955.1 Sideroxydans sp. | reverse complement strand
CACTTTCAGTGATGGGGAAGTCCCGAGCGATATAACAGCAGATCAATTATTGATAGGCGGATTCTAGGATGAAGTGCAATTTTGAGTAACGCTGGTTGGTGGGAGAGATGCGGTAGCATCGATGTCCTTTGACCGGCAAGTCGAAATTACACAGATGAACTACACACACCTCACCCGAGAAGAACGATACCAGATTTACGCTTTGAAGAAGGCAGGACACAAGCAGTACGAGATAGCTGAAGTCTTGGAGCGAAGCAAGTCAACCATCAGTCGAGAGTTGTCACGGAACTGTGGACGTCGCGGTTACCGTCCCAAACAGGCGCATAGTAAGTCTGTGGAACGGCAAGCACTCAACGCACGAACGATAGACGCTGCAACATGGCAATTTGCTCAGGACAGGCTGTTGGAGCAATGGAGCCCAGAGCAGATTAGCGGGCACGTCGCCATCAGCCCGGAGACGGTGTACCAGCGTGTCTATGCAGACAAGCGCGCAGGCGGATTGTTGTGGAAGAACCTGCGTTGCCAGAAGCAACGACGGAAGCGTTACGGCAAGGCGGAACGGCGCGGAACGATACCCAACAGGCTATCCATCGAAGACCGGCCAGCTATCGTTGAGACACGCAGCCGGATCGGAGATTGGGAAGCGGATACTGTGATTGGCAAAAACCATAAGCAGGCCATCGTGAGTATCGTGGACCGGAAGTCCGGTTTCACGCTGATACGCAAGGTTGAGCGGAAGACCGCACTAGCAGTCAGCCAGGCCATGATCGGACTACTGAAACCGCACCGGAAAAAGGTGCACACAATCACTTCAGACAACGGCAAGGAATTCGCCGGACACGAAGAGATCGCAAGCAAGTTGAAAGCTGACTTCTACTTCGCTCACCCATACGCATCATGGGAGCGCGGAACGAATGAGAACACGAATGGATTGATACGACAGTATTTCCCCAAGAACCGGGACTTCACTACGATCACACAACAGGAGATAGATATGGCGATGAAGAGATTAAACAGCAGACCCAGAAAGAGACTTGGATACCAGACACCCAGTCAGGTATTCTTCAAGTCAGGCGTTGCACTTCATATTTGAACCCGCGATATGAAATACGACCCCAAAAGCAAAGTATTGGAATTTTCCTCCGAGGATGAGGCTGCACAGTTTCACAATCAATTA
>JAVHSB010000039.1:0-1178 GCA_036171955.1 Sideroxydans sp. | reverse complement strand
CCCATCACGGTATAGGCGATGCGCACTTCGGAACCCATGTTGCCGACGCTGACCCGCCCCGTATTGATGCCGACGCCGACATGGATCTCGGGCCAGCCGCGCGCCTTGAAATGCGGTTGCAACTCGGCGAGCGTGCGCTGCATTTTCAGTCCGGCGAGGATGGCATGCTGCGCATGGTCGGCATCCGGCAGCGGCGCGCCCCAGAACGCCATGATGCAGTCTCCCATGTATTTGTCGATCGTGCCACGCTGCTCGTAGATGATGCGCGAGAGCGGGGTGAGGAACTCATTCATGAGCAGGGAGAGCTCCCTCGGTTCCAGCCCTTCGGAGATGGTGGTAAAGCCGCGCACGTCCGAGAACAGGATGCTCATCTCGCGGCTGTCGCCCTCCATCGAGACGCTTTCCGGGTGTTTCGCCATCTCATCCACCAGATCGCCCGGCACATATTGGCCGAACAGGCCGGTGATCTGTTTCTTGGCGCGCGACTCGACGAAGTAGCCGAAGGTCATGTTCAAGCCAAACAGCACAACGATCAGCAACAACCCGCCGGCCAGCGGCATCGCAATGTCGGCATAATCCCACAGGGAGCGGTTCAGCAGGATATCTGCGGTCAATGTCCCGAGCGTCACCAGCATGCCGCGCACCGGGGTCAGCAGCGGCAGCAGCAGGCTCAAGGCCATGCCCAGCAGCAACAGCAGAACCACGTTCGCCCCCATGATGTAGGGCGGGCTCTGCTTCAGGTTCTGACTAAGGATGCCGCTGATCATGTTGGCGTGGACTTCGACTCCGGGATAAACCTCCGCCACCGGCGTACTGCGCATATCCATCAGTCCGGGCGCGGAAGTGCCGACCAGCACGATCTTGTTTTGCAACTCCTGCCGCGCAATCTGATGATGCAGCACATCGGTGACGGACACGTATCTGAACGTTCCGCGCTTGCCGCGGTACGGCACCAGTGCACTGACCTCGGCATCCACCGGGATCGTCAGGTTGCCCTGCTCGGATGCCAGCGTCAGCCACTCCAGTCCGCCGTAATCCTTGCTTTGCGCACCCGCGAATCCCGGTTTGATGACCGGCCAGCCCAGCACGCTGCGCGCCACGGCCAGCGACAACGACTCGTAATAGGCGCCATCGTGCACCACCACCATCGGGATGCGGCGCACGATGCCGTCGAAATC
>JAVHSB010000038.1:0-5646 GCA_036171955.1 Sideroxydans sp. | reverse complement strand
TGCTGTGCCAGCCAGCGCCGCCATTCGCTGAACGCGAAACGCCCGCTGTCCTGCGTCAGCTCCTGTTGCCACGATTGCAGCGTACCCAGCAATTGCTGGCCGGCCGCGTCCTGCTGCAAGCCCAGGTCGATACCCAACACCGCCAGACATTCCCGCAAAGCGCCCAACCATTCCGCCAACGATTTTTTCCTGCCGCGTTCGAACAGCGCCGATGCCTGACGCAATCGCGCCAATGGCGGGTGCAACTCCGCTTCGGCTGCGGCAAGCGCGAGGAAGTTGTCCAGTCCGGCCACCACGCCCTGCCTGCGCAGCAATTGTTCCAGACGGTACACCGCGGATTTGCGCGCGCCCGCCGCCATGTCGGCGAAGATGAACGGCGACTTGAGCAGGTCAAGCAGGTCGTGATGGTAGAAGTCACTTTGCAGCGCGCTGAGCAGGCGGTCGAGCACGGCGCTCACCGACAGCGTGGCAAGCGTCCAGCCGGTCTCGTCCGCGACCAGCACCTCAGCGCGTTCCAGCAGGGCGCGCAAGCGCCGCGCCACCACACGGTCCTGCGCCACAATGGCGATGTCCTGCTTGCCCTGCTGCAGCCACAGCCGCACCTGCATCGCGGCCGCACCCGCTTCCTGTTCGAGCGATGTGGCGCCGAAGAACTTCATTCCCCCTCCCTCTTGCGGGGGGAGGGACTGACCCTGTTCCATCTCGCGCAGGTCGAACACCCGCACTGCCGCCCGCTGCTCATACTCATCCAGGAAGCGCTGCTCGACGGCATCCCATGCCGAGGTGCGCAGCACAAGCAACGGATGCTTCGCCTGTGCCGCCAACTGCGCCAGACGCTGCTGGTATGCACGCGCCGTATCCAGTTTCTCGCCCGCCTGCATCGCATGCCAGAGCTCGAACACCAGACGCGCCTCGAGTTGCAGCGTGGCGTTCTGCCGCGCCTGATACGCTTTCTCCACTGCCGCGTCGAATCCCTGCGCATCCATCGGCAGCACATCCATTGCATGGGTCAGTTCGTCGAAGAGCTGGAGCAACTCCTGCGTCATGCTCCACAGATCTGCGTGCGCAAACCATTGGTGCCGGCGCAGATGCTGGTACAACAACGCGCCACGCTCATGGTCCGGCATGATCCCGGCCTCGAGCGGCGCGCTTTGCGCCCATTCGTTCAGGGTCACCATTTGCGGCAGCAGCAACGCGGAGGTTTTCGCCGCTCGCTGCAACGCCTGCGCCAGCGGCTTGGCGACATGCATGTTGGGGAGGAGGATGGTGATGCTGCGCAGGTCGGGCGCGGGATGCGCGGACAGGATGTGCCGCGCGATCAGGTCGAAGGGTGGATTTGCCGGATTCACCGTTGCAGCAGGCGCAATTTGTCTTTGACGTTCAGCCACGCATCCGCGTCAGCCGGTGCAGATTTCCTGGCCACGATGGGCTTCCACTTTGCGGCCAGTTCGGCATTGAGCGCCAGGAACGGTTGCTGCTCAGGCGGCAGGTCGTCCTCGGCAAAGATCGCATTGGCCGGACATTCTGGAACGCACAGCGAGCAGTCGATGCACTCGGCCGGGTCAATCACCAGGAAATTCTCGCCCTCGCGAAAGCAGTCCACCGGACACACCTCGACACAGTCGGTGTATTTGCACTTGATGCAATTTTCGGCGACGACGTAGGTCATGCCGCATTCTAACCGTTTTTGCGCGAAACGCCCTGTAGCCAGTGCTGGTAGAGCTGCGCGGCGATGCGGTGCAGGAGCGGCAACTTTTCGTGCATCTGCGACTGCATGGCAGGTACGGGCTGCACCGCAGTGCTGTCGCCTGCCGCGTCGATCTCCTGTGCGCCGACCTTGCACCAGTCGCGGATCATCGACTCTTCCATCTCGACATGACATTGCAGACCCAGATGCCTGCCGATGGCAAAAGCCTGGTTCGCGCAGTGCGCGCTGGACAGCAGGTGCACGGCGCCCGGCGGCAAGTCAAAAGTCTCTCCGTGCCAATGAAAGGCCGCGAAACGCTGGATGTTGCCGAACCATTCGCGCGCCGTCGGATTGTCTGACACTGCCACCTCACCCCAGCCGATCTCCTTGACCGGATTCCTGCCCACTTCCGCACCGAGCGCCTTGGCGATGAGTTGTCCGCCGAGGCAGTGGCCGAGCAAGGGAATGTCTTTTGCATTCGCATCACGGATGAGGGAAAGTTCCTGCCGGAGCCACGGCAGATCGTCGTTCACGCTCATCGGGCCGCCCATGAAGGCGAGGCCGGAGAACGCATCGGCAGAAGCAGGAATTATCTCGCCCGCATCGATGCGGATCAGTTGCCAGGGAACCGCGTGGCGATCGAGAAACTGCGCCAGGAAACCCGGGCCCTCGATGGCGGAATGGCGAAAAATGACGACGGGCAACATATTGATCGAATATGGAAATATTCCTGAATTCAGTGACTGCGGTGCAGGTCAGCTTGTTGCGGCGCTGCCAGCCGGGCGCGGCGTTTTATGCCGCATCCATCGTTCGTCAACCATTCGTCTTGTTGCGCTCGATCAGGGCATACGCCGAATGGTTGTGGATCGATTCGAAGTTCTCCGATTCGACCACGAAGGCTTCGATGCGTTCGTCCGCGTCCAGCGCCGCCGCGATGTCCCGCACCATGTCCTCGACGAATTTCGGATGGTCATAGGCATATTCGGTCACGTATTTTTCGTCCGGACGCTTGAGCAGGCCGTACAGTTCGCTCGAAGCATGGTCTTCCGCCACGCGCACCAGCTCCTCTATCCACACCACGCTGCGCGTGCGCACGGTGAGCGTGACGTGCGAACGCTGGTTGTGCGCCCCGCGCTCCGAAATCTCCTTCGAGCAGGGGCACAGACTGGTGACGGGGACCAGCACCTTCATGCTGAAATGGTATTCGCCATCGACGATCTCGCCGATGAAGCTCACGTCATAATCCAGCAGACTCTGCACCCCGGACACCGGCGCGGTCTTGTTGACGAAATAAGGGAAGGTCATCTCGATGTAGCCGGATTTCGCCTCCAGCTTCTGCACCATTTCGCGCAGGATGTGCTCGAACGACTCGACCGAAATTTCGCGCCCGTGCTGGTTCAGTATCTGCACGAACCGGGACATGTGCGTGCCCTTGAAATTATGAGGCAGATGCACATACATGTTGAAAGTGGCGATGGTGTGCTGCACACCGATGCTTTTGTCGCTGACCTTGATCGGATGGCGAATGCTCTTGATGCCGACCTTGTCGATGGCAAGGTGGCGCGTATCGGCACTGCTCTGCACGTCGGGGATGGGCGCAATCGAGTTCATGATTCATCTCTCAAAATGGGTTGGCGGACATTATAATCAATTCCCGACGAAATTACTCGGACAAATTTGAGTTCGCCTCGCCGATGCTGCGCGCGATGCCGGCGGCATCCAGTCCGCATCCGGCCAGCAGCCGTGCCGGATCGCCCTGCTCGATGAAACGGTCGGGCAAGCCCAGATGCAGCATCCGCACGGCCACGCCATGCCGCGCCAGGCATTCGGCGACCGCACTGCCCGCGCCGCCCTGCACGGTGTTCTCTTCCACCGTCACCAGCAGCGCATGCGCGCGCGCCAGTTGCAGCACCAAGTCCTCATCCAGCGGTTTGACGAAGCGCATATTGGCCACGCTCGCATCCAGCTGTTCGGCGGCGGCCAGCGCGGGCGCAAGCATCGAGCCGAATGCCAGGATGGCGACCTGTTTGCCCTGACGGCGCAGCTCTCCGCGCCCGACGGGCAATGCCTGCATGGCCTGCTGCACTTCAACCCCGGGGCCTACGCCGCGCGGATAACGCACCGCAGTCGGCGTATTCAGACGGAAGGCCGTGAACAGCATCTGGCGGCACTCGTTTTCGTCGGCCGGCGTCATCACCGTGATGTTCGGAATGCAGCGCAGAAAACCCAGATCAAAACTGCCCGCGTGGGTCGCGCCATCCGCCCCGACCAGCCCGCCGCGGTCGATGGCCAGCATGACCGGCAGATTCTGGATGGCGATGTCGTGGATGAGCTGGTCATAGGCGCGCTGCAGGAAGGTGGAATAGATCGCCACCACCGGCTTGTAGCCTTCGCACGCCAGGCCGGCCGCAAAAGTGAGGGCGTGCTGCTCGGCAATGCCCACATCGAAATAGCGCTGCGGGAACTGCTCGGCGAACTTCGTCATGCCGGAGCCTTCGCACATCGCCGGCGTGATCCCGACCAGCTTTTCATCCTGCGCCGCCATGTCGCACAGCCAGTCGCCGAACACCTGGGTGTAGCTTTGATGCGGCGCCGGCTTGGGAACGATGCCGCAGGTGCGATCGAACTTGCCGACCCCGTGATAGAGCAGGCAATCCTCTTCTGCCAACGGATAGCCCTTGCCCTTCTGCGTGACGATGTGCAGGAATTGCGGCCCTTCCAGCTTGCGGATATTGGCCAGGGTGTCGAGCAACGCATCCAGATCGTGGCCATCGATGGGGCCGATATAATTGAACCCGAATTCCTCGAACAGCGTGCCGGGCATCATCATGCCTTTCAAGTGCTCCTCGGTGCGCTTGGCAAATTCCAGCATCGGCGGCATGCCCTTCAGCACCTTTTCGCTGCCGCGCCGCATTGCCGCATAGAACCGGCCGGACATCAGCTTGGCGAAATAATTGTTCAGCGCGCCGACCGGACGCGAGATGGACATGTCGTTGTCATTCAGAATGACCAGCAGATTTGCATCCATCGCGCCCGCGTTGTTGAGCGCCTCGAAGGCCATGCCGCCGGTCATCGCGCCGTCGCCGATGATCGCCACGGCGCGCTCGGCCGAACCGCGCAGCCGGGCGGCAGCCGCCATGCCGAGCGCCGCCGAGATGGAAGTGCTGGAATGGCCGGTGCCGAAAGCGTCGTACGGACTTTCCTCGCGCTTGGGGAAGCCGGCGATGCCGCCCTGCATGCGCAAGGTACTCATCGCCGCGCGACGCCCGGTCAGGATCTTGTGCGAATAGGTCTGGTGTCCGACATCCCATACCAGCTTGTCGTGCGGCGTATCGAACACATAGTGCAGCGCGATGCTCAACTCGACCGTGCCCAGATTGGACGACAGGTGACCGCCGGTCTTGCTCACCGACTCGATCAGGAACTCGCGCAGCTCCGCCGCCAGCTTTGGCAACTGCTCGCGCTTGAGTTTGCGCAGATCGGCCGGCGAATCGATGGTTTCGAGCAGGGGGAACATCAGTATTTCCTTAAGACGATGAAATCGGCCAGTTCGCGCAGACGGCGCGCCGGCATCCCGAATTCGGCCAAAGTTTCCAGCGCCTCGCGATGCAGTCGCTGCGCCATGTCCTTGGCGCCTGCCAACCCCAGCAGACTCACATAGGTTGGCTTGTCATTATCCGCATCTTTGCCCGCGGTCTTGCCCAGGGTCGCGGTGTCGGCCTCGCAATCCAGTACGTCGTCCACCACCTGGAAGGCAAGACCGATCAGCTTGCCGAAATGATCCAAGCGCTCAAGTTGTGCTGCCGACGGAGCGCCGCAGCGCGCACCCAGCAGGATCGCGGCGCGGATCAGCGCGCCGGTCTTGTGGATATGCATCTGCTCCAGTTCCGGCAAGGTCAGCTGTTTGCCGACGCTGTCCAGATCGATCGCCTGCCCGCCCGCCATGCCGCGCGAGCCGG